>DAOTYL010000107.1:0-1955 GCA_034434955.1 Anaerolineae bacterium
TATTTGCTGATCCTCCCCACCGGTCTGCTGGAACGGGTGCAGCCCTACCTTGCGCTCAGTGAGATGGTGCGCTATGCCATCCTGCGCTTGGACCCCGCTCGCTTCCGGCTGGTGGTGAACGCGCTGGTGCAAGTGCGGCGCGATCGAGAAGGCAACCCACGTGCCGAGATCCGCCGCCACGATGAGGTCGTAGCGTTGGCGGGGGTTAACTGGCGCTCGCCGATCTTTGCCGAGGTGTTTGTGCAAGTGCAGCCGGAACATCGGGGGCGCGGCTGGGGGCGGGCGGTGGTGCGGGCGGTGGTGGCCGAACTGCTGCAGATGGGCGTGACGCCTCTCTATACCGTCGCCGAGGATAACGATGCCTCGCTCGATCTGGCCGAAGACGTGGGCTTTGTGAGCACCGGCAATTTTGAGATCATGGCGCAGGCGGTGAAGGTTTCCTATCCTGCTCCTGCCGCCGGAGTAGTCGATGACCGTTGACCTCAACCGCTTGCTTATCCGCTGTGAGAAACGGATAGGGCCGCAGCTGGCCGCCCCTCTGCGTGCTATCTATGAGTCTAACTTCCCGCCGTCCCAGCGTGAGCCGTTTGAACATCTGGCAGCTGCCGTTGAAGAAGGCGCACTGCGCTTGCTGGTGGCGTGGCTGGACGATGAGCCGGTTGCGCTGGCCATCACCATGCCGCTGGAAGGTACGGATGTCGTCGTCCTGAGCTACATCGCTGTGCGCAGCGACCTGCAAAGCCGGGGCATCGGAGGGCGTCTGCTGGATCACCTCATCGGCCTGCTGCGCGATGAGCAGCACGTCTCCGGTTTGCTGTTCGAAGTGGAGTCGGTCAATCACGGCCCGCCCCACGAGAGCGCCCAGCGGCGACGGCGCGTGCGCTTCTACGAGCGGCGCGGGGCGTCGATCGTCGCTTGTGCGCCGCACTACCGTGCGCCCGACTTGAGCGGGCCGGGGGTGCTGTATTATCACCTGATGTGGCTTCCGCTTGCCGAGGCTGCTGTTGTGCCCGTTGGAGAGCGGCTGCGCACACTTGTACAAGCCCTCCTGATGCAGGGCTATGGGCTTCCCGCAGATGATCCGCTGGTGCAGGATGTGCTGGATGATCTGACGTGCTAAGCCTCTGGCCGAGACACTTTCGGCGAAACCCTGGGGCGCAAGGAGTGCGTCATGAACCTCGATATGCTGGTCGGCATCAGCGGTGTGCTACAGGGCATTGTGGCCATCTTCAGTCTGGCGACGGTCGTGCTGACCATCGTGCTGGTGGTGCGCCAAACCCGCGAGATGACCCGCCAAAGCATTTATTCCGCCTACGGGACGGCAGGCAACATCTACAAGGACGTCTCCATTCAGATGATGGAGATCGATCGCCTCTTCTTCGAGCATCCTGAACTCAGGCCCTACTTCTATGAGAACAAGCCCCTGCCGGATGACCCTCTCGAAGCAACGCGCATTGAAGCACTGGCTGAGCTGTTCATGGACTTTCTGGACATGGTGATCGTGCTGGAGAAAACCACGCCGCCGGAGCTCAACATCCCCTGGGCGGAATGGCAGGACTACATCGCCGAGCTGTACCTCAGCAGTCCGGCCATCCGCCACTTCTACCGCACCAACCGTGATTGGTATGACGTGAGGGTGCGCGAACTGCTTGACCCTCTGGACGCACGGCAATGAGGTGCCTGCCTCTGCGCTACCCCCTTTCTCCCCTCCTCGCCTGCGATCCCCAACCTAAACCTAATCCCCATTCAAGCTGGGCTGGCCGGGTACGTAGTTTTCCAAAATGGAGCCGCCGATGAACTCGCGCAGCAATGAGTTGCTGGGGATCATGTCGGTGCGGCGCAGCGGTTCCACCCAGCCCAGGAACGAGAGCAGGCGTTTGGCCTCAATGTGGCGCGGGGAACTGTGCTCCACCTGCAACAGTAGCGGCTCGGCCAGCGGACGCAGGACTGCGAGC
>DAOTYL010000108.1:0-11756 GCA_034434955.1 Anaerolineae bacterium
GAGCTGCGCACCCCGCTGACGTACATCTACGGCTATGTGGATATGCTGCGCGAGCAGTACGCCGAGCTGGATCAGGCCACCATTGAGACCATGCTAGACGGCATAAAGCGCGGAGCCGAGCGGCTGAAGCACTTGGTGGAAGACCTCATGCTGGTCATCCAGCTGGATAGCGGCGTCTTAGAAACCGAGATCGCCCTACGCCGTGCGCCGGTCCTCCTCAGCGCCGTCGTGGAGGAGGTCGTTGAGCGTTACCGCCATGTCGCCGAGGAGCGCCATGTGACCCTTGAGGCCGACGTTCCCCCCCATCTCCGCGTGCTGGGCGTGGCGCTCTATCTACAGGATGCGCTGGGACGCCTGGTGGACAACGCCATCAAGTTCTGCAAGCGGCAGGGGGGCCACGTGGCGATCACCGCCGAGGAACAAGGCGAATGCGTCGTCCTACGTGTCAGTGACGATGGCATCGGCATAGACCCTGCCCACCTAGAGGCCATCTTCGAGCGTTTCTCTCAAGTGGATCGCGAGCGCTTGGAGCAGCAGGGTGTGGGGCTGGGATTGACCATCGCCCGCGATCTCGTCCAACTGCACGGCGGGCGCATCACTGTGGAGAGCCAGCCCGGGGTAGGCAGCACCTTTACCGTTACCCTCCCTTCGGCGGGAGGGGGGTTGGGGTAGGATGATCGGGGGCCTTAGTTCGGCCCCGCGCCCAGCGCATGCGCCGCACTGAAGATCAGCAGCCCGCCGAAGGCCATCCCCACCATCAGCAAGCGCAGAAAGCGCGGCCCTATCCGGCGGCCGCCCGAAGTGCGCTTCGTGGACCGGTGCCATCCGTTGCGCCCCTGCCCCAAGCGGCGATAGAGGTCGGCCAACAGCACGGTGAGGGGGAAGAGCGTCAGCGCGTAGCGTGCCACGCTGATGGAATAGAGTACCTCCTGCGTGCCGAAGCGCCAGTTGATCTTGCTGATAAACACCAGGTAGGACGCCACACAGTAGACGATGGCGGATAGACGGCGATGAAGGGGATAGCGCCCCAGTAGGGCGGTCAGCGGCGGCACAAGCAGCATGGCGAGGAAATCCACATTGGTCAGCGAGTGGAGCGGATAGCGCACCAGCCAGCGCAGGTTGATGATCAGCCCCTCTAGGGGGTTGACGAAGAAATGGTACGACGCTTGATGATAGGTTTGCACCAGAGGCGGCAGACCCACGCTACGCCGATAAGCGGTGAAAGCCGCATAGCCCAGGGGGATGAGCGCCAGCGGCCACGTGCGCCGCAGTGCCTTCACAAGGCGGGTGCGCCATTCCCTTGAGGGGAGTAGCGGCATTTCCAATGCCAGCACCCCCGCCACGACGGTCAACAGGACGCCCTGCGTGCGGGCCAGTGTCGCCAGAAAGCCGCAGACACCCATCAGCCACCACCGCTCCTGACTTGCCGCGTAAAACATGCCCAGCACCAACGCCAGATAGATCGCATCCGACATCGGCGCGGTGAGAAAGTAGGAGAGCGGCAGCAGCGCCGTCGCCACGACGGCATAGGGAGCGAGGGCGGGGTCGCCATAGGCGACCTCTACCACGCGGTAGAGCATCACCAGTGCCAGCGCAAAGGCCGCCGTCCCAAAGACCATGCCTGCCAGATCGAGCGGGCCGGGCAAGGCCACATCCAGCAGGTGGATGGCAAGCGGCGCCAGCGGGCCGTACACGCTGGCGTGCGGATCGGTGGCGCGATAGCCGTTCTGCGCCAGATTGAGGTACTCTACCACATCCCAGCGCCGCCATACGCCGAAGGCCAGCTCCTCCAGCGGGCTACTCAGCGCGGGCAGTGCCGCGATGGGCGTGTTGTGGCTGTCCACCGCATGGCCTGTTTGTGCACCGAACAGCAGCCATACCAGCGCCATCCAGAGGGTGAGCACCAGCCGATGCGCCAGCGCCACGCCGAGGCCCCACATCAGCGCCCGACGCCACCCCGCACCTCCTCGCAAGCTGCGGTCGCTGCTTACCGCCGCCAACTGTCTCTGCCTCCTGTGCCGGTGCGAGTATAGTCGCCTACTGCCGCAGGTACAAACGTCGTCGCACGACGGCTCCCTTTCCCCGTTTTTACGCAAATCTTATACAATGGCGCTACAAAATAAAGGTGTATGCAAATCTGTGCAGTTGGCATGGCACGCTGAGCGCGATACAATTTAGGGGTAAGAATGGTATCAGGAGGTGATAATGCCTCTCTACGCGTATGAGTGCAGCACGTGTGGTGTACGGTTTGAGCGTCGGCAAAGCTTCAGCGATGACCCCATCCGGAGGTGTCCGGAGTGTGGGGGAGAGGTTCACCGCCTGATCCAGCCGGCGGGCATCATCTTCAAAGGGTCCGGCTTCTATGTGACGGACAACCGCGGCTCAACGTCCAGCCTCACCGGCAACGGCAAAAAGGACGAGGCCCATTCGGAGGGCAAGAGCAAGTCATCGGCTAAGGCAGCCAGCAAGGCTGCCTCAGGCGGTGATGAGTAACTGCCATCCTGTACCGTATGATGGGGATATAGCAAGCGGCGGCCTTCTTCTCGGCTGCCGCTTTTGCGATCGCTAGAAAATCTGCAGCGTGCCGGTGGCACGCACGATCTTCTGCCGGTAGTTGGTGACGTACTCCAGCAGGCGCTCGTGCAGCGCCGCCCACTCGGCACTGTTGAGGATGCGGCGCATGGTCTCTAAATCCTCGGTGATGCCGCCCGTCAGCACCTGCGGACAGTCACCGTAGATGGTGAACCACGCCTCGGTGGGCTGGAGGCCCAACCGCGTGATGCCCGGCACCCACTCGCGGACGACGAACTCAAAGTACTCGGTGTCGCGTCCGTTCTTAATATCCCAGCTCATCAGCAATTTGACCATCAGTTCTGCCTTTTCAGGTCTGCGGCGGGGGAGTGACCTCCTACGCCTTTGTCTTGTTAGTGGGTGTACGTGAGCACAACAATCTGCGTCTCCTCGCTTTCCGCAATGGCGCTCACCTTGAGCGAATCCTGCTCCTCCCACTCGGAGACGCCCATCTCTTTCATGAACTTGTCGAGCGGATCGAGCTGAACCCTGGCGTGCGGCGTCTTGTAGTGCATGGGGATCACAATGGCCGGCTCGATCAGGCTGATCACCTCTGACGCTTGAGCGCTGTTCAGGGCGCCGCCCCCGCCAACCGGCACCAGCAGGATGTCAATCGGCCCCAGCTGCTCCACCTGCGTTTGATCTGGCACATGCGCCAGATCGCCCAGATGGGCCACTGTCACGCCGTTGAAGCTGAAGACAAAGATGATGTTGCGGCGCACGTTCTTGGGGTCGGCATGTGGATCGTAGGTCTCCACGCCGGTGATGAACACGCCGCCGATCTCGTACTCGCCCGGGCGGTTGAGGACGTGCTGCACGCGCTTGACGTTCTGGACGGCGTTGTGGCCGGGCGCGTCGTGGCTCACGGTCACAATGTCCGCGCGCAGGGTAGGCACTTCGTAGCCGATGCTCTCGTCAAACGGATCGGTGACGATGCTGGCTGTGCCGCGCTCCATCAACCTGAAGCAACTGTGCCCGTACCACGTAATTTCCATGCTCGCCCTCTTCCCACAGGAATGGCTTGCCCTGATGAAAGGCGATTATACCGTCAGCATCAGGCTGTGACAACGCAGCGCAGTGCTTCAGCGCCTGCTCCCGTTGACAGCCATCCGCAATGGGATATAATTATCCCCAGACGGGCCGAGGTAGCTCAGTTGGTAGAGCACATGACTGAAAATCATGGGGTCCCCAGTTCAAGTCTGGGCCTCGGCATCGGGAAGAAGGACCGCCCGCTCCCTGCGCGGCGGTTTCTTTTTGGCAGATGTTTGGGTTGGGCATAGCCCTGTTCGGCGTTATACTGCTGCCAGCAGCAGGCCAAGCGCTGGAAAGAGGGACGCCGTGAACAGAAAACGCATCCGCGTGGGCATTATCTTTGGGGGGCGCAGCGGTGAGCATGAGGTCTCGTTGCGCTCAGCCCGCTCCATCATGGAGGCTATTGACCGCGATAAATACGAGGTGCTGCCCATTGGCATCACCAAAGAGGGGCGTTGGATCGCCGGCGGCGACCCTCTGCGTGCGCTCACCAACGGCGCAGAGCCTGCTACGCCAGCAGCGCTCATCGGTGCGCCGGGCGACCCCACGCTCAAGGCTATTGAACCGCTCGGCGAGCAGTCGGCCAGTATGACCAGCATCGCCACGCTGGATGTGATCTTTCCCGTGCTGCACGGGCCGTTTGGCGAAGACGGCACAGTGCAGGGCCTGTTGGAATTGGCCGATATCCCCTATGTGGGCGCAGGGGTACTCGGCTCGGCGGTGGGGATGGACAAGGCCATCTTCAAAGCGGTGATGCGGGCACACGGCCTGCCCGTCCTGCCGCATCGGCTGGTGCTGCGCTCCGAGTGGGAAGCCAACCGTGACGCCGTGCTGGATGCAGCGGAAGCGCAGTTCCACTACCCTATGTTCGTTAAGCCGGTCAACCTGGGGAGCAGCGTAGGTGTCAACAAGGCACGCACCCGCGCGCAGCTGGCCGCCGCGCTGGATGATGCGGCGCAATACGATCGCCGCCTGCTCATTGAGCAGGGCATAGAGGCACGCGAGATCGAGGTCAGCGTGTTGGGCAATGACAATCCCATTGCCTCCATCCCAGGGGAGGTTGTCCCAGGCGACGAGTTCTACTCCTACCGCGATAAGTATATTGATGACAAGGCGCAGCTGCTCATCCCTGCGCCCATCGATGAAGCTACGGCTGCGCTGGCGCAGGAGATGGCCATCCGCGCCTTCTGCGCCATAGACTGCGCCGGCCTGGCCCGCTGCGACTTCTTGTTGGACAAGACCACCGGCGAGCTGTGGATCAACGAGATCAACACCATCCCCGGCTTCACCTCTATCAGTATGTACCCCAAACTGTGGGAAGCGAGCGGCATTCCCTATCCGGAGCTGATTGACCGCCTGATCCAACTGGCGTTGGAGCGCCATGCCGAGAAGCGCCGCAACAAGACCAGTTATGAGCCGGAGTAGGGTCTGATGTCGGCCAACGTAAACGTGGTGAAGATGGGTGCGCTCACCCGCTCCTACCCTCGCCCCCGCCCCTCGCCGCACTTGGACTTCCCTGCATCCGAAGAGAGAATCGGGGAGTGAGGGTTCGTGAGCCAGCCCACCATCCGCACCCCGCGCCGAACGTCCTCGCGGCAGCCTGTCGCCCGCCCTCGGCCACGTGCGCCTCTGCGCAGGCTGCTCGCCCCTCTGATGTTCTCCTGGCGTTGGGTCAGCCTCTCCATGGTGCTGGCGCTCAGCGCCGCGCTGATAGCGATCTTCACCAACAAGGCCTTCACCGTTGCGCAGGTGGAGGTCGGAGGTGTGCGCTATATGCCGGCAGCGGAAATCTTCGCCCTCTCGGAGGTGGCCGGGCGGCATATCCTGCAGGTTGACCCGCGGGAAGTGGTCACCCGCCTGCAGACCTCGCCCAGCATCGACTCGGCGCAGGCGTTGGTACGCTGGCCGGCGCGGGTGATCATCCTCGTGCGTGAGCGCGAACCGGCACTCGTCTGGGAGCAGGGAGAGGAGCGCTACTGGGTGGACGTGAACGGCCATCTGATGCCCCTGCGTGCCGAACTGCCGCAGCTGGTGCGCGTCATCAACGAGGGGGAGGCCATCCCTTTCCGATGCCCGGGGCCTGCCTGCGATGAAGGCGACGTCATCTCCATCGATCCGGCGGTGGTGCTGGGCGCCCAGCATCTCAAAACGCTGCGCCCCAACATAGACGTGCTATACTATGATCCCGCACGTGGCTTGAGCTATCAGGATGGGCGCGGCTGGCGTGGCTACTTTGGCGTGGGCACGGATATGAACCTCAAGCTGGTGGTCTACGAGACGCTGGTAGCCGATCTGGAAGCACGTGGCCTGCATCCGGTGTATATTGATGTCAGCAACCCAGACGCGCCGTTTTATCAGGTATCCCGATAGGGATGCAGGTAGCGTTGTCCCTGAGGCCAGAAATATAGTATAGGGAAGCCGTGAGCAGCGAACGCATCGTCGTAGGATTGGATGTCGGCACAACCAAAATCTGTGCGCTGGTAGGCGAGGTCAGCGATGCGGAGACGATCCGCATCATCGGCGTCGGCGTGGAGCCGGCGCGGGGGATCCATCGTGGCAACATCGTGGATGTGGCCCTTGCTACCGAGGCTGTGCGGGCAGCCAAATTGCAGGCCGAGCGCACCTCCGGTTATGAGATCGGACGTGCCTATGTCAGTGTGGCAGGCAAACACATCCTCTCGCTCAACAGTCGTGGGGTGACGGGCCTCAATCCCAACCGCGGCGTGGTCACGGTGGAGGATGTAGAGCGGGCGCTGGAGGCCGCGCGTGCCGTCGCCCTACCCCACAACCGTGAAGTGCTGCACGTCATCCCGCGCACCTTCACCGTAGACGGGCAAGAGGGTATCCGCAACCCGCTGGGGCTGCACGCCTTCCGCCTTGAGGTGGAGGCGCACATCATCACCGCTTCCTCCTCCTCCCTGCGCAACTTGGAGAAGTGCGTCAACGACGCCGGCTTGGCGGTGGACCGCTTCGTGCTCAACCCGTTGGCCAGCGGCGAGACGGTGCTCACCGAGGCTGAGCGCGAGTCGGGCGTGGTGGTGGTGGACATCGGCGGCGGCACCACCGATCTAGCCGTCTTCATCGAGGGCACAGTGTGGCATACCGCCGTGATCGAGGTGGGGGGGAACCTCATCACCAGCGACATTGCCCATGTCCTGCATCTGCCGCCAGCAGAGGCCGAACGCATCAAGATCGAGCATGGCACCTCGCGTCCGGAGGGCATTGCCCGCGACCGGGTCATCACGGTGCACCCCTTCGGCGAGGATATGCCCACGCAGGTACTCGCCAGCGACGTAGCGCAGATTATCGAGGCACGGGTGGACGAAATCTTTACGCTGGTCATGCAGGAACTGAAGCGCTCCGGCTACGATGGCTTGCTTCCGGCGGGGGTGGTGCTCACCGGCGGGTCGGCGCTGCTTTCCGACATCCGCCACAACGCCAGCAAGATCATGCACCTACCGGTACGTATTGCCCAGCCGCAGGGCATCAGCGGACTGGTGGATCGCCTGCAAAGCCCGGCCTTTGCCACCGGCATAGGCCTCCTGCGCTTTGCGCGTCGGCTCAGCGCAAGCGATGCGCTAGGCGCCAAACAACGCCGCCGCCGCGAAGGGCCGCACATCGGCAAGGCCATCAGCGACCTGTTCGGTAGGCTCCTGCCGGAGGAATGAGGGAGGCCGTCCATCCTCGGCCCGCTCTCACTATGGGCTGAGCGACCATCGTCCTATTTGCGCCCTGCAAAAAGTCACCCATAATAAGGCTGCGGTGGCTAGAATGCCCTTTCTCCCTTTTCCCCTCTCCACAAGAGGGGGCGAGGGAGGGGCTAACGCACCTCGTTGCGCCACTTGACAGGGCTGAAGGTTTGGATTCAATTAGAGGATTAAACCGCATCCCGCGATGCAACACATGTGAGGAGATGGGCCAATGGCAGAACCGGGGCAGACGAGAACTTCATCATACGCCAAGATCAAGGTGATCGGCGTGGGAGGAGCGGGCACCAACGCCATCAACCGCATGATCCGCGAGGGTCTCACCAGCGTTGAGTTTGTGGCCATCAACACCGACGCTCAGGCGCTCGATCACTGCGAGGCCAAGGTGCGTGTGCAGATCGGCCGCGACCTCACCAAAGGCCTGGGCACGGGGGGCGATCCGGAAATCGGGCGCATGGCCGCCGAGGAATCGCGCGAGGAGTTGGAAGCCGCCATCGGAGAGGTGGATATGGCTTTCATCACGGCGGGTGTCGGCGGCGGCACGGGCACAGGCGCTTCGCCCATCGTGGCCGATATCTGCAAGAAGAAGGGCGCCCTCACCATCGGCGTTGTGACGCGCCCCTTCTCCTTTGAAGGCAACCGCCGCGCCCGCGTCGCCAACGAGGGCATTGAGCGCCTGCGCAATGCGGTGGACACGCTGATCGTCATCCAGAACGACCGCCTGCTGAAGATCGTGGACAAGCGGGCCAGCCTTGAGGAGGCCTTCAGTGTAGCCGATGATGTGCTACGGCAGGCCATTCAGGGGATCAGCGAGCTGATCACCGTGCCCGGCCTCATCAACCTGGACTTTGCCGACGTACGTGCCATTATGTCGGAGGGTGGAGCGGCACTGATGGCCGTTGGCAAGGCCTCCGGCGAAGACCGTGCCCGCAAAGCGGCGCAGGAGGCGCTGACCAACGAGCTGCTGGATGTGACCATCAACGGGGCCAGCGGTATCCTCTTCAACGTGCGCGGCGGCCCCGATATGACGCTCTTTGAGGTGAATCAGGCAGCCGAGATCATCCGTGAGACAGCAGACCCTAACGCCAACCTGATCTTCGGCGCGGTGATTGACCCCGCCGGTGGCGATACGCTGCACATCACGGTGATCGCCACCGGTTTCGGGCAGATCCGCACCAGCGTGGGGACCTTCGGTGCAGAGCGTGCCCGACCGCCTGCCCCGACCCAATCGGTGCTGCGCCCGCCCGAAGAGGAAGAGGAGCAACGGCCCATCTACGCCCCTGATGACATCGAAGTGCCGGCGGTGGTGCGCAAGTATTACACCAGTTCACGGCAGGAAGGGGAGTAGCGCGGCTGGGTTGGGCTACTCCCCGCCCAGCAGAGCCTCCTGCGGATAGGTGAGAGAGGGAAAGCGCTCTGGGGCAGTTTGCCCTCCCATCAGCCAGCGGCGGTTGAGGCGCTCAAACTCGCGGTGCAGGGCTGCCTGCCTGCGGAGCTGCTCCCCGCTCGGCTCGGCGGAGAAGAGGACGATCGTTGTCGTATAAGCCCCACTGACGAAGCTCAGCCAGCGCCCGCCTTCGATCTGGGTGCTATGCGGTGTTTCGTCTGCCTCTTGGCTGTGTCCCTGCCTCAGGTCTTCCAACAGGGCGATGAGCAGATCGGCGGGGAGGGCAAAGCGCCCCAGCGTGCGCATCACTTGCCCGCTGCCCTGATCGTAGATCAGGATGCCTTCGACAACGGCAGCGTACTGCTGGCGCAGGAAGCGCGTATGCCCCTCAACGGCCACGCGCCGCCACGCCTGCGAGTGTGGATCGCGCTCAATCAGCCGTCGGATCACGGTGCTCTGTTCGCTGTAGTGGGTGTAAATAGCCTGAAACTGCGCCCGATTGATACGTCCCTCGGCCAACTCACGGGTGATGCGGGCCATCTTTTCCTCAAGGATCGCCAGCGCTTCCTGCGGTTCCTCGGCAATGCTCTGCGGAGAGACGCCTTCAAGGGCCTCCAGCCCGTGCAGATCGTCCTCGTCCAGCAGGAACGGCTCAACATCCGCTTGGGGAAGCTCCCCCTCATCCCGCTCGTCAGCTTCATGCGCTTGATGCATCATGCTTTCTACCCTGACCGGCGCACAGCGCCTCTGGCGGAGCGACACTCACCTTGTCTTCAGTATACCACGCTCCTGCTCCGCGCATGTTGGTACGCTTGGCCCGGAGCGGGATGCAAATTCGTCGACAGTGGGGCGGCTGTAATGCGAAACAGGTTATAATTCGGAAGGGAGTGGAAAGGAGAGCGATGGGCCTTACCACCGTCACCCCCGACGCCCCCGCTTGGGATGCTTTCGTCGAGCAGCGAGGCGGGCATCTTCTCCAGACGGCCCGCTGGGGGATGCTGAAGCGCACCTTCGGCTGGCAGGATGAGGTCGTGGCACTGGCGTACAATGGCAACCTCGTGGCCGGAGCGCTGGTGCTCTATCGCCCCCTGTTGCGGGGGCGGGGGACAATCGCCTATGTGCCGCGTGGGCCGTTGGTGGATTGGCAGGATGAGGAAGCCGTGCAGGCGCTCATCGCCGCCCTGGACTCATCGGCGCAGGCCCACCGCGCCGCGCTGCTCAAAATAGAACCGGATGAGCAGGACACGCCGCAGATGCGGGCGCGGCTCGCTACGCTGGGTTTTCGCGAGTCGCCGCATACCGTCCAGCCACCGCGTACCATCGTTGTGGACCTAGACGGGGGAGAGGAGGCGATCCTTGCCCGCATGAGCCAGACCACACGCCGCAAGGTGCGCCTCGCCGCCCGCCGAGGCATCGCCGTCCGCGAGGGCGATCGGGCCGCTCTGGAGTCCTTCAATCGGCTGATGCAGATCACCGGTGCACGCAACCGCTTCGGCGTGCACAGCCCTGAGTACTACCGCCGCATCTATGATCTGTTCGTCCCTCATCACGCTGTGCTGCTCATGGCCTCTTTTGAGGATCAGGATGTGGCGGGGCTTTTTGCCTTCGCGCTGGGCCGCACGGCATGGTATCTGTACGGCGCATCGGCAGACTTGGCCCGCGAACGGATGCCCACCTATGCCTTGCAGTGGGAGGCCATGCGTTGGGCGCGGGCGCACGGCTGCACCCGTTATGACCTGTGGGGCATCCCCGACGTTGAAGAGGAGGTATTGGAGGCGCAATTCCAGCGGCGGCAGGATGGGCTATGGGGCGTGTACGGCTTCAAGCGCGGCTTTGGTGGGCGGATCGTGCGTTCGGTGGGGGCCTGGGATCGCCCCTACAGGCCGCTCTTGTACGGGGCATACCGCATCGCTGTTGGCCTGCGCGGTGCGCTCCCCATGACCTAGCAAGCGCAGAGATGGGGTAAGACCCACAAGGCGATATCACGATCTGCTGGTAGTTGAAAAGAGGCATAAACCAGATGGACGACGACCGTATCCGTGTGCTGGTGCTCTGCACGGGCAACTCGTGCCGCAGCCAGATGGCCGAGGGCTGGCTACGGGCACTCTATGGGGAGCACATTGCCGCGTTTAGTGCGGGGAGCAAGCCCGCCGGCTATGTGCATCCCAAAGCGATACAGGTGATGGCCGAGGTAGGTGTTGACCTCAGCGGGGCGCGTTCCAAATCGTTGGAGGAGTTCCTCGGTCAGCGCTTTGAGTACGTGCTGACAGTGTGCAACTCGGCGGCGGAAGCCTGCCCGGTCTTCCCCGGCCCGGCGCGGCGCTTCCACCGCGATTTTCCCGATCCGGCCAAGGCGCAGGGCAGCGAAGAGGAGGTGCTGGCCGTTTTCCGCGCGGTGCGCGATGAGATTCGGGCATGGCTGGAGGAGCTGTTCGGCGACGTGTAGCACCCTCTGCGTCTTCTAATCTCGGCTGTGTCACTTAAAATGACAAAGTTCATGACTTGTACTGATGTTTATCACTATACCCCCCATGCATTACAATTTAATAACTAATAGACGATCGTTTTGCTAGGCATAGATGGAGGTTACTCTATGAACAAAATGCGTCTATTGTTGTTGCTAATCTTACTGGCTTCCCTGGGGGCAGCAGCACCGGCGCTGGGAGCATCCGCCACCGTGGTTTTAGATGGGCAGGTCGCGCTGGCCTCTAATGCCGCCTACACCAACTCCCATGCCCACATGGGATACGGCGCCTGGAAAGGGAAAGCCGCCGGTCCGGGAAGCAAGGCAGAACTGTACATCGATCCCACAGTGTCCCCCTTTGACGTGCTGGGTACTTTCTCCGTAAGCGACATCGAAAGCATCACCTACTGGACAAACAAACCTGACCCGCAAACTGCACCGGATTGGTACATCAACCTGTATACTGTCCCGGGTTCGGGGCCTAATTGCATCACGCCGCCGACATGGTACTGCCACCGCATCACCATCGATCCCATGTACGGCTACAACATTAACGCCCCAGCCAACCAGTGGAACATGTGGAGCACCGAGAGTG
>DAOTYL010000109.1:0-3971 GCA_034434955.1 Anaerolineae bacterium
TAGCGCGTGGTCTGGCTCTTGCCCGAGCCGGTGCGCACGGCGCCGATGGAAACGACCGGCTTGCTGCTCTTGAGTTGGGTGCTCTTTGCGCCGAGCAGCCAGTAATCCGCGCCGGCGGCTAGCACCTGCGAGGCCTTGTGCATGACGTACTCGTGGGATACGTCACTGTAGGCGAAGACAACGACGTCAATCTGTTTCTCGCGGATGATGTCGGTCAGGTCCTTCTCATCGTAGATGGGAATACCCTGAGGGTAGAGTTCCCCGGACAGGATCGGCGGGTAACGCCGCCCTTCAATGCCCGGGATTTGGGTCGCTGTGAAGGCGACCACCTCATATTCCTCCTGATGACGGAAGAAAACGTTGAAGTTGTGGAAGTCACGGCCTGCGGCTCCCATGATCAAGATGCGTTTGCGAGACATGTCTCTCTCCTTACTAGCAGAATCCCCCTTACGATGCCCACATCAAGGCACAGCAAAGCCCGACCTTTCAAGCGAACAAGGTCAGGACGATGCTCAACAGATAGAGTGCGACCAACGGTGCAGCGACAATACCCATGTTGACCGGGTCGGGAGTGGGAGTGACGACGGCGGCGAGAGTGGCGATGAGCACAACAGCAATGCGCCAATTCTTGACGAGCATGGCGGTAGTGACGATCTTGAGTTTGGCCAACACGAAGAGGATAAGCGGCATCTCAAAGCTGATGCCCACCCATAACAGCACGTTGGTGACGAAACTGACATAGTCCTCCAGCGTAGGGGTGGCGTTGATACCCATGAAGGTCACCAGAAAGGGCACGGCAACAGGCAACATCATGGTGTAGGCAAAGAGCACACCGGAAAGGAAAAGCGCCACCGCGAAGGGGACAAACAGATAGAAGACACGCCGCTCGGTGGGCTTGAGGCCGGCAGCGACGAAAACCCATATTTGGGTGATCACGTAGGGCGAGGCGAGGATGATGCCCATCACCAACGCCACGCGGAAGAACGTCCCGAACGGCTCGGTGACGCGAATGGCTTGCAGGGCCTCCAGCCCTCCAATGGGCGCAGCCAGCAGGGCGAGGATCTGCTGGCTCATGAGCGTGGCCAGCACCGTGCCGATGATAATGGCGATCAAGCTCTTGATCAGGCGGTCACGCAACTCAATGATGTGCGGCAGGAGCGAGGCAGGGTTTTCAAAAACGGCGCCGAGGTCGCTTGTGTCCTCTACGGGACGGCGCAGCAGCCGCCGATTGTGGATAAGGACGATCAACGCAGCCGCCACGCTGATCACAAAGGCGGAGATGAGCAGCCCGGCCTCCGGACTGACAGGCAAGTGTGGCAGTCGGCTCAACAGGTCAAATATCATGGGACTCGCTGTCTTGGGGTGGGGGAGGGATATCGGCCGGACCGAGAGAAGCCACGCCCCAAGGGTCGTTGCTGGATGTCTGCGGCGGGCGGGGCGCAGCGCGGCCCGAGAGTGCCCCTTCATCGACCCGTCCCTCGCGCTCGAGCTCGCGCAGGGTGCGGCGCAATTCGGCCTGCGCTTCTTCCAATTCGGCCATGCGTACCAGCGTGGTGGGCAGGTCGCGCAGGGCTGTCGTCACCTGTGTAAACTCCTTCCACCAGGGGGATTTCATGGCGCGGCCCAGCCAACGTCCCAACGTGACGGCGACCTCTCTGGTGCGCTCCGGGCCGATGAGCACAAAGGCCAGCAGCGCTAGGATAAGCAGTTCAGGGAGACCGATCCCGCACAGCGTATCCATTGTGCTCACCCTGCCTGTTCGTGGTCTGCTTCGCCGTAGGCGGCTCCACTGTAGGTGGCTACCAGCTGCTCATATTGGGCGGTCAGGGTGCCCAACACACCGTTGACGAAGCGGGGGGAGCTATCGCTGCCAAACCATCTGGCGAGCGTGACGGCTTCGTTGCAGGCCACGCGGATGGGTGTCTGACGGTCAAAGATCAGTTCGTAAATAGCCATACGCAAGAGGTTGCGGTCTACAATGGCCAACTGGTGAACCGGCCATTCGGGGGCGTAGCGCTGGATCAGTTCATCCAGCACGGGCAGGTGTTCCAGCACACCGAAGACCAGGGTGCGCACGAAGGCCTCATCTTTAGGGGGCAGGGTCTCCTCGGCCAGGCGGGCGCTGATCACGTCCTGCGCGTTGTGGCCGGAGCAGTCGATTTCGTAAAGGGCCTGAAGTGCGAGGATGCGGGCTTTGCGGCGCATAGGATCAAGGGTTTCCTGAGAGCCTGTCGGTCCTGTAGCGTCAGGCCCGGCTGCCCGCCGCCACATCCACATCTTCAATATGGATGTTGACGGCGGTGACTTTCATGCCAACGAGGTCTTCGATAGCACGCTTGACGGCGCGCTGGACTTCGCGGCTCACATCGCGCATGTTGACACCTGGCTTGACAAGCAGATACAGGTCCAGGCGGACGTTCTGCCCCTCCACTTCGATAACGATGCCCGAACCGGCGGGTTGCCCGCGCAACATGCGGATCACATCCACCGGTATCTGGCCCATGCGGGCCACTCCCTTAACGCCCTCGGCAGCGTGGCGGGCGATGGTAATCAGCACGTTGGGAGCGATGGTGATCGTATCTTGTGGTTCCATGACGGTCTTCCTAATTGTGCGCTTTCACTTATGCCATGACCATGCCGCCGTCGACCGAAAGCACGTGCCCTGTGATATAGGCGGCCTCATCCGAGGCGAGGAAGGCCACCGCATAGGCAACCTCTTCCGGCGTCCCCCAGCGCCCCAACGGGATGAGGGCCAACGAGGCTTGCTTGAGGTCCTGCGGGATGTTCTCGGTCAGGTCGGTAGGGATGTAGCCCGGGGCAACGGCGTTGACCGTGATGCCGCGTGGGGCGACCTCGCGGGCCAGTGCCTTCGTGAAGCCGATCAGGCCGGCCTTGCTGGCGCTGTAGTTGGTCTGTCCGGCGTTGCCGGCGATGCCCGCTACCGAGCTAATGTTGATGATACGCCCATAGCGACGGCGCATCATGGCTTTCACCGCCGCTTTGGAACAGTTGTAGGCGCTCTTTAGGTTGGTGCGGATGACGAGGTCCCAGTCCTCTTCGGGCATCATCATGATGAGCATGTCACGTGTAGTGCCCGCATTGTTGACGAGAATATCCAGCTGTCCGAAGGCGGCGAGGGTATCTTTCACCAACCGTTCCGCCTGTGCGTAGTCGCTGACATCGGCCTGCATAGCCTGTGCCGTTCCCCCTGCCTCGGCGATGAGACGTAGCGTCTCATTGGCGGCTTCGGCATGTGCTTGATAGTTGACGACCACTGCTGCACCGCGCCGCGCCAATTCGAGGGCAATGGCGCGGCCAATGCCGCGTGAAGCGCCCGTTACTAATGCCACGCGTCCGTCCAAGCGGCTCATTGCTTCTCCTCGTCTCTTACAGGCTGCGGTAGGGTGGCACAATCGCTCTCTGGAGGTTACATCGCGCCACCCGACAACGTGGGCGATTGTACCACCCAAGCGAGCGGAGTTCAAAATGGGCTAGGCGCTTTGTAGCGCGGCGATGCCCTCCGGCGCATCCACCACGTAGCGGCGTGTGTCGCCCTGGATGCGTTTCACCAGCCCTACCAGTACGTCGCGGCTGCCCAACTCCACGAAAGTGGTGATGCCGGCGGCGATCATGGCCCGCACGCTCTCTGTCCAACGCACCGGTGAGGTGAGCTGTGCGCTGAGTTCTGCCCGCACTTCCTCGGCGCTGGTGAGGGGGCGGGCCTGCGTGTTGCCGATGATGGGGATCAGCGGCGGGTGGAAAGGCGTCTCCTCCAGTGCGCGACGGAACTCGGCTTGGGCGCGTGCCATAAGCGGCGAATGGGCGGCAATGCTGACTGGCAGGCGCACGACGCGCTTCGCACCGGCCTGTTCCAGACGGCTCATGGCTTCCTGTAGCGTGACCTCATCGCCGGCGATAACCACCTGGCCGGGGCAGTTATCGTTGGCAACGACCACTACGCCGCCGGTCGC
>DAOTYL010000110.1:0-3207 GCA_034434955.1 Anaerolineae bacterium
CGCCATATCTCCTCAAATAACTTGGTCAGCTCACGGGCAATGGCAACCTGACGCGGGCCGTAGATTTCCAGCAGGTCGGTCAGTGTCTCGATCAAACGGTGGGGGGCCTCGTAGATGACCAGCGTGTGCGGCAGGTTGCGGGTCTGCTCCAACGTCGCACGGCGTGCGGAACGGGCACGCGGCAGGAAGCCCAGATAAGTAAAGCGCTCGGTGGGCAGCCCCGAAGCCACCAGAGCAGGCAGGAGAGCGCTCGCCCCGGGCAGGGGCACGATGCGCACTCCGGCTTCAATCGCCGCACGGATCAACTCGTAACCCGGGTCGGAAAGGCCGGGTGTTCCTGCGTCTGAGACCAACGCCACGTCGCCTGTGCGCAGGGCGGCCAGAATCTCCCCCAATCTCGCCAATTTGTTGTGCTCGTGGTAGCTGATCTGCGGCGTGCTGATGCCGTAATGCGCCAACAGCCGCCCGGTGGTGCGCGTGTCCTCAGCAGCGATCAGCGCTACCTCACGCAGCACACGCAGGGCACGCAGGGTGATGTCCTCCAGATTCCCGATCGGCGTCGGGACGATGTAGAGTACGCCTACCATGTGTTCTGTCAGATGCTCTGCATCAGGGGAGAGGCTGACTCTGGACAAAGTTGACGATGATGAGGTTCTCTACGCAGGAGTTTCGAGTGCGCACCACGACCTCGTCCGAAAGGGGACGTGCGGTCTCGCTGATGAGCTGTACAGTGAACTCGGCTTCGTAGGGGCTGGTGTTGAGCAGCACCTCGTAGCCGGAAGGGCCATACTGCGGAGCGCTGCCGCTGAAGACGATCGTCTCGAAGAACCCATCGGTATCACGGACGTGAATGGGGATGAACTTCAGCGGCTCGCCGTTGAGGTCAAACACCTGCCCGGCGATAGCCATATAGTCGCAGCCCTCTTCGCCGCTGTACTGCGTATAGGCGTAGGTCCCATCTTGAAGGATGAAGGGGAAAGAGGCAGGCGTATGGGTGACCAGCGGCGGCGGGGTGACACCCGTCGGCGTGGGGGGAATGGTCGGGGTGGCGATCAGCAAGGCCGTGGCGGTAGCAGTGGGTTGGGCCGTAGGCGAGGGAACTGCGCCGCCACTTTGGGCAACCTCACCAAGGACAAACAATGTTGCTGTGGGGCGGGGAGTGGGCGGCGGAAAAGGGTTGAAGGGCAAGGTGGGATTTTGCACCAGCAGCACGGTAAGCAGGCACACGGCGATGGTGGCGGCAAGGAACAACAACGTTAGCGCGTTGTAGATGAGGTCGGAAGCCCGCACCGGCTCCCGCGGTGGTTTCTCTTCCTCCAGCGTGCCGAACGACTCCAGATCGCCGGCCTCGAACAGGTCAAAATCGCTCACGTCTTTTGCTCTCCCCCTACGGAGCGATCACTGCACTTTATCAAAGACCAAAAAGGCAAGGTTCTGATCGCAATTGTCCATCGTCTGTACGGTCACCGGCGCGGAGAGGGCCTCTCCCTCGCTGTTCTCCAGTTGTACGGTGTAGGTCGCCGCGATGGGATGATCGGCGAGATAAACCTCCCAGCCACTGAGGCCATACTCCGGCTTGGAGCCGGAGGTACGGCGTTCATCCACACCGTTGCCGGTGACATGCACGATCACGCCCGTCTTGTGCTCCCTCCGTCGGTTGTAGATCACACCGGCGATGCCTGCCCAGTTGCAGCCTGCCGCATTGGCAAAGTTGGAGGTATAGACGATCTCGTTGTTGCGCAGCACATAGTCATAGGGCAACGGCGTCAGCGTAACCGTTGGGGTGATGGTTTCGGTTTCCTCCGGTGTGGATGTTGGCCTCTCGCGGCCCTCGAACGTGGGAGAAGGAGAAAGTGTCTCACCCGGCCGAGGTGTCTGGGTAACGGTCGGGGTCGGTGTGATGGTGGGCGTGCTGGTGTGGGTGGGTCTGGGGGTAGCCGTCCAGGTGGGGTTTTCAGTCGGTGCAGCAAGGGTAGGAGTAACGGTGGGGAAGTTGAATAACGTGGGTTTAGCGGCGATCGCCCCGCCACCCTGTGTTAGCGTGTTCATGGCCACAAACAGCGCAGAGCAGCACACCACCACCGAGAGGGCAACCATTACTGCCGTGATGAAATTGTAGGTCATCGTGCGGCTGCGCGGCCCGGTAGGCAGGCTCTCATCCATTGCCGCCCCTCCTCTTGTGCGATCCGTGTGAAGCGGGCAAGTTCATCAACCGGAGACGACTTGAATATCCGCACCTGTGCGCAGGTTTTGCCGCCATTCCTCGATAGCCTTCTCAATCAGCCGTTGGCGCGTCTCATATTCGATCTCGCGGTTGGGGTCAAACTCCAGCGTTTGGACGATATGGTAGCCCCACGCACTGCGGATCACGCCACTGACCGCACCCGGTTGGAGGTTGAAGGCAGCTTCCTCCACCTCCGGCACGAGCAAGCCCCCGCGAGGGAACCAACCCAGATCGCCACCGTTGTCAC
Source organism: Anaerolineae bacterium (assembly GCA_034434955.1). Classification (GTDB taxonomy): domain Bacteria; phylum Chloroflexota; class Anaerolineae; order Aggregatilineales; family UBA3940; genus DAOTYL01. The sequence continues at coordinate 2,472 of DAOTYL010000110.1, forward strand.
GGGTGGTCACATCCACCGAAAACTGGGCAGCCAGCGCGGCGAAGTCCTCGCCGTTCTGCAAGCGGGTGAGCACAGCCTGCGCCTCTGTCTCGCTGTTGACAAGGATATGGCGGGCGTGGACGTGCTCGGCAGTAGTCGGCACAGCGTTGACCACCGGCTCCAGCAGGCGGTTGGTGAGCAGGTCCAGACGGATGACCTCGCGGAACTCCTCCAGCGTGTAGTAGTTGGTCTGCAACCAGCCGTTGAAGTATTCCTGCCCTGTCTCGGCGATCATGGCATTGATCACGTCCTCCACCTCGGCGTTGGAAACGCTGATGCCCTGCTGCGCCGCTTGCTGGCGGATCAACTCCTGCTCGATGAGTAGGTCGAGAATCTGCTGGCGATAGGCAGCCTCATCGGCGACCTCAAAGCCCAGCGCTACTTGGCCGGCCTCAAAGCGTGCCACCTCACGGTTGAAAGCCTCAAGGCTGATCGGCTGGCCGTTGACATAGGCTACCACCTGCGTTGAGGTAGGCTGGGGGGTGAGCAGGGTAGCATCCGTTGACGACGCAGGTGGCGTGTAGTTAAAGGCTGGTGTTGGCGCTCCACCCGACCTGCAACCAACAAGCATCACAACAAGCAGTGCGGCGAGAAGTCCCTTGAGGATTGATAAGCGTGTCACGTGGCCTCACAGGAAGCTCAGGATCGTAAGCAGCAGACAGTCTACTTAGAATGCAGGGGTTTGGCAAGGCCGAGG
>DAOTYL010000111.1:0-2159 GCA_034434955.1 Anaerolineae bacterium
CGCCGTCTCGCCTTCATATCCTATGCTATAATGAGTGCCGTTTAAGTTTGGGTTAAGCACAGGTGAAAATAGGCGCCCGCCTCTGGGACGGGTTGCCGTTGAGGCAAGAATCCCCCATGATAAAGCGCATAGCGGCGCTGATGCTGTGCCTGGTCGCGGCTCCTGCCTGCAGCCTTGTCTTCGGTGGCGCACTCACCCCTACAGCGCTGCCCAGTCCGACCGTTGCCCAACCCACTGCGCTGCCTACCCCCAGCTCGACGCCCGCGCCTGCGCTCGATCCGCAGGCCATCTGGGTAGGCGTGGAAGGTATAGGCGACTTGGTGATGGTGGTTAACGCAAACGGCGCGACACAGGCGGTACGCCTGCCGCTCAACGAGGGCCAACATGCCTCCTTTGTCGTCGCTTCACGCGATGGGCGCTACGTGGCCTATCTGGTGCTCAACGCTGATGGCACGCCACGCGGCATTGCCGCTTGGAACCCCGGCGAGCCAAACGCTCGGCTGGTCGCCCGGCCGCTGGAGGGTTACCGCATCATCGGCCTCTATCTGGCCGATGACTCCAGCGGGCTGGCGGTAGTACAGGTGTCTGCCGAGGGCAGGTTGGAAGACGCTGACTGGCGCATAGACCGCATTCCCCCGCAGGGCGGTGAGCTGCAGCTCATCGCCAGCCGCCAGATGCTGGACGGAGCACCACCGCTGCTGCCCTTCGCTTGGCCCTCTCAGGGGCCGCTGCTGCTTGTTCCGGCGGGGGTGCAGGGCACGACGGCGGCGATTTATGCCGTCAACCCACAGACGGGCGGCGGGCGGCTGCTGCTCGCGCCGCAGGGGCAGCTGGTGGGCACGCCCGCCCTCTCGCCGGATGGCGCACATCTGGCTTACCTGACGGCAGAAGGTGAGGGCGGCGCAGCCACGGCTGTGCGCATCCACAGCCTGCGCCTGGACGAGACGATGACGCTCCCCGCGCCGCCAGGCCTTTTTATCTACGGTCTGCGCTGGCTGCCGGGTGGTGAGCGCCTTTTGTTGGACATGGGAGCGTCCCCTCTGGAGGATGCGACGCAGCGCGATCAGCTCTGGGCACTGGCTGCACCAGACCCGAATGCGCCCTGGGTACAGTCGCCGCCGCAGGTGGGGCGTGTCTTCTTTGACTTTGAACCCTACGGCGCAGGGGTGATCTATACGACCGCGCCCCTTGATGGAGAACCGTGGACGCTCACCATCCTGCCCGACCTACAGGGCGCAGGCGAGCCGCTCGTGATCCCACTGGAAGCCCTTAGTGGCTCAGACGGCTTGCCTGCCATCATTTACACGCCGTGATGCGTGTCATCTGTGTAATCTGTGGACTATTGACCATGATCGACAAGTTCTTCAACCCTCGCTCCGTTGCCGTGATCGGTGCATCCCGCGATGCGGAAAAACTCGGTTACGCCGTGGTGAGAAACCTGATCGAAAGCGGCTTCGCCCGTGAGCGGGCTGTCTATCCCATCAACCCCAAGGCCGATGAGATTTTGGGCCTCAAGGCCTATCCCAGCGTGCGCGATGTTCCCGGGGCGGTTGATCTGGCCGTGATCGTGATTCCTTACCATCTCGTCTCGCAGGCCCTGCGCGAGTGCGGCGAGAAGGGTGTCCCGGCCGTGGTGATCATCACCGCGGGCTTCCGCGAAGCCGGCCATGAGGGCCTCATGCGCGAGCGCGAGATCGTGGAGATCGCCCGCCAGTACAAGATGCGCGTCATCGGCCCCAACTGCCTCGGCGTGATCGACACCTACACGCCGCTGAACGCTTCTTTTGCCGCCGGCACGCCGCCCAAAGGCCCCATCAATTTCACATCGCAGTCGGGGGCGCTGGGCACCGCTGTGCTAGATTGGGCGCTGAGCGGCAGGATGGGCTTCTCTAAGTTCGTCTCGCTAGGCAACAAGGCTGATGTGAGCGAGATCGACCTTTTGCAGGCCTGGGCCGACGATCCCAACGCCAATGTGATCTTGGCCTATATTGAGGGCGTGCCGGAGGGTCAGCGCTTTATTGAGGTGGCGCGTGTGGCGAGCAAGAAGAAGCCTATTATTGCCGTCAAATCGGGCGTCACGCAGGCCGGATCACGGGCGGTGTCCTCACACACCGGCTCGCTGGCGGGTTCGGAGCAAGCTTATGCGGCGGCTTTTCGGC
>DAOTYL010000112.1:0-8587 GCA_034434955.1 Anaerolineae bacterium
ATGAACAATCACAAGAGCAAGCGAATGACAACAACGATGAAGAGGGAGCACATTGGCCTGCTTGCTATCTTGATCGCCGTTGCTGCTTTGGCACTGGGGCCTGTAGGCGCGGCGCGGGCCGACTCGTTCAACGTTTCAAACGAGGCGGAGCTGAGCGCGGCGATCAGCACGGCCAATGGCAACGGTGTGGCGGACACCATTACGCTGAGTGCGGATATCACCCTGACCAGTGCACTGCCTGCCATCACCAGCGAGATTACCATCGAGGGCAACAACCACCGTATTGAGCGTTCAGGCAGTGCGGGCACTTTCCGCATCTTCACCGTGTCGTCGGGGGGCAACCTGACGCTGAACAACATGACCATCCGCAATGGCAGCGCCGGCAGCGCCGACTACGGCGGTGGCGTCCGCAACGAGGGCACGGTTGTGATCCATAACAGCACCCTCAGCGGCAACGCGGCGTTTGCCGGCGGCGGTATCTACAACGCCGGCACGCTCACCGTGCAGAACAGCACGATTAACGGCAATAGCGCTACCAGTGGGGGTGCTATTCACAACAACGGCGGCCTAGTGACCATCACCAACAGCACTTTGGCCTACAACACGTCCACAAGCGGGCCGGGAGGCGGCATCTACAATGAGGGTTCCGGCACGGTCGCCATTAACAACGGCACGCTGAGCAACAACTCGGCAGGTACTTACGGTGGCGGCGTGCGCAACTTCAGCGGGACCTTTACGATCAAGAACACCATCCTCGCCAATAACACCGCGTCCAATGGCCCCGATTGCTCTACGGTGACGGCGCTCACTTCGCAGGGCAATAACCTGATTGAGAACGTCTCCGGTTGCACCATCGGCGGCGATACAACGGGCAATATCACAGGCCTCGATCCCCAGCTTGATACGCTTAGGAACAACGGTGGCCCCACGCAGACGATGGCCCTGCTGCCCGGCAGTCCGGCGATGGAGGCAGGCAACAATGCTACCTGCGAGAGCACCGATCAGCGCGGGAGGACGCGCCCCTTTGACGGAGACGGCAACGGTACGGCTACCTGCGACATCGGCGCATTTGAGTACACCATCTCGTCCACCATCGGCAACTTCGTCTGGTTGGATGCCAATCTCAACGGCCTTCAGGATAGCGATGAAAGCGGCGTGCGCGATGTGACCGTCAGGCTGCTGGACAGCACAGGCACGACTGTGCTGGAAACAACGGTCACCGATAACAGCGGTAACTACAGCTTCAATGTGACATCCGGCACCTACATTGTGGAGTTTGTGCGTCCCGCCGGCATGGTTTTCACACTGCGTAATCAGGGCAGCGATGACACCCTCGACAGTGATGCCGGGCGCAGCACGGGGCGCAGCCCTCAGGTGACGGTCAGCGGGGGCGTTGGCAATGATACGGTGGATGCCGGGTTGGCGATCGCCGGATTGACGCTGAGCGAATCCGGCGGCAGTACGGTCGTCACCGAAGGCAGCCTTACCGATACCTATACCGTGGTGCTCACTGCCCCACCCGTCTCCGGTGAGACGGTAACTATCACCCCCAGCTTCAACAGCGCCCAGATCAACATCACGCCCGCTTCGGCCAACTTTACCGAGAGCAACTGGAACACCCCGCAGACCTTTACCGTCTCGGCCCTCTATGATGGGATCACGGAGGGCGAACATTACGAGACTATCACCCACACGGCGACAAGCAGCCTCGGATCAGGGTCACCTTTCCACGGCCTGCCGGTTCCCAACGTCGAGGTGACGATCAACGATGCGGCTTTTGGCCCGCCCCCTCTGCTCGCTCCCGCCGACGGTTCAACGGTCAACACGCCTACTCCCGTCTTCCAGTGGGCTTACGACGGCGTCTCCACCGATTACCGCCTGACGCTCACCGAGCAATGGAGCGGCACGGACATCTTGAAGAAGTGGTACACCGCTGCCTCCATCTGCACGGGCGGCACTTGCCAGGTTGACTTGGCGGCGGAGGGCATCACCCTCAAGCACGGCAAGACTTATACCTGGTGGGTGAAAGGTAAGTACGGCACCGAAATCGCCGATAGCGCCGTTTGGTCGTTCACCACCTACCTGATCCCGGCCGATTTCAGCCTGCTCAGTCCGGCAGACGCCTCCATCGTCCACGATGTTTCTCCCGTCCTCCAGTGGCAGGAGTCGGCGCGTGCGGAGACCTACAAGCTGCTGCTCAAGGACTCAGCAGGGAACACCATTCTCAGCAAGTCCTACAATGCGCTGGGCGTGTGCTCTGGCGGCACCTGTCAGGTCGATCTGGACAACGAGGGTATCACCCTTAAGCACGGCAAAACCTACAACTGGAAAGTGACGGCCAAAAACACCTTTGGTGAGGTCGTCAGTGCTAAGTGGACGTTCACTACCGATTTGATACCGGCTGCCTTTAACCTACTCAGTCCGGGGAACGGTGCTACCATCCCCACAAAATATCCGATCTTCCAGTGGGAGGAGTCGGCACGCGCCGAGACCTATAAGCTGGTGTTGAAGGACTCAGCAGGCGTGGTGATCCTGAAAAAGTCCTACAACACCGGTATTTGCGCGGGCGGAGTGTGTCAGGTGTCTTTGTTGGACGAAGGGATCAAGCTGAAGAACGGGACTACCTACTACTGGAAGGTGGTCGCCAAGAATCCCTACGGCAAGTTCAAAGCCGGCAAGTGGTCGTTCACGGTGGTGATACCGTAACTTTAAACAAGCACGCCGCCCATGTGGGCGGCGTTTTTTTATTATGGGCGGCGGGCAAAGAAGGCTGGGGAGGCAGGATTCGAACCTGCGATTGGCGGCTCCAAAGGCCGCTGCCTTGCCACTTGGCCACTCCCCAGTGCGAGCCGGATTTTACCACAGCGGATTGAGGCAGGCAACGGCAGAAGCCTCACCCCTTCGCGGCTTGGCTCTCCCGTGCACCCTTGAAACCCCGCGCTTGCCACGCAGCATAGAGTGCCACGCTGCCCGCCGTCGCTGCGTTAAGGCTGGCAACCTGCCCCCGCATGGGTAGGTAGATGGTAAAATCGCAGCGCTCGCGCACAAGACGGCGCAAACCTGCCCCTTCGCTGCCTACCACCAGCCCCAGTGCGCCGCGCAGGTCGGCCTGATCGAAACGGATGGCATCGGCGCCCAAGTCCAACCCGGCCAGCCATACCCCATGCGCTTTGAGGCGCTCCAATGCCTGCGCCAGATTGACCACCTGCGCCACGTTGAGGTGCTCTACCGCACCGGAGGAGGCGCTGACAACAGCGGGGGTGATGCCTGCCGCCCGCCGCTCCTGAAGCACCACACCGTGCACACCGACGGCCTCTGCCGTGCGCAGCAGTGTGCCGATGTTCTGCACATCTTGCAGCAAGTCCAGCAGCAGCAAAAAAGGTGACTCGCCGCGTACCTCAGCGGCAGCGAGGGCATCTTCTAGCTCGGCGTAGGGATACGGCCCTGCCTCCAGCAGGACGCCCTGATGGTTGGCGCCCTGCGCCCGTGCGTCGAGCCACACGCGGCGGGCCATGTCAATGGGGACGCCGCGTGCCCGCGCTTCGGCGCGGATCTCCTCCACCGTCTGCGCCTCTTCAATCCCCTCAGCGAAGATAATGCGTCGGATCGCCCGCCGCCCAGCTCGCAGTGACTCCACAACAGGACGGCGGCCGTAGAGGTATTCAACGCCCATGTTGACCTACTGAATCTTGTAGATCGTCCCGTCAGGGCGGTCCTCAAGGATAATGCCCAGCGCGGCCAACCGCTCGCGGATGCGGTCGGCCAGCGCATAGTTTTTGTTTTGACGTGCCTCGGCGCGTAGTTCGATCAGCAATTGGATCAGCCCCTCCTGCCGTTCCGCATCTATGCCCCCCGCTCCGAGGTCTTCGGGAACGAGGCCCAACACCTGACCGCCCAGCTCGCGGTAAAGGTTGTCGATGGCCTCAAGCGCGGCGCGGCCCAACGGCTCGCCGCTGTTGATCAAGGTGTTAACCTCCCGCGTCAGTTCTTGCAACACCCCCAGTGCTACCGGCGCATTGAAATCGTCGTCCATTGCCGCGATGAAGCGTTGGCGGTACTCATCCAACACGCTGAGAAAGCCCATACCGGCATCGCTTTGCTCTGCGTTGCGCAGCGCATGGCGCACCAACCGCACCGCGCCCATCAGCCGCTCCCAACCCTTTTGCGCCGCGTCCATTGCTTCTTTGCTGTAATCTATGGGGCTGGAATAATGGCTGGAGAGAATAAAGGTGCGGATCGCTTCGGGCCGGTATTCCTTCAAGGCTTCTTTGATCGTCACCACGTTGCCCAGCGACTTGCTCATCTTCACACCGTCGATAGAGAGCGATCCGACGAGCAGCCAGTAACGGGCGAACGGCTTGCCTGTCAGCGCTTCTGCCTGTGCGATCTCGCACTCATTATGGGGGAAGCGGTTCTCCAACCCCCCGCCGTGAATGTCAAACGTCTCACCTAGATACTTCATCGCCATCGCCGAGCACTCCACGTGCCAGCCCGGGAAACCCCGTCCCCAGGGGCTGTCCCACTGCATAAGATGCTCCGGCTCGGCGTGCCGCCATAAGGCAAAATCGGCGGGATGGCGTTTGCCCTCGCCGACCTCCACGCGGGCGCCAGCGATCAACTCATCCAAGCGCTGGCCGGAGAGCTTGCCGTATTCAGGGAAGGTGGTGACATCAAAATATACATCCCCCCGGTCGGTGACGTAAGCATGTCCCTTCTCAATGAGCGCCTGCGTCATGGCGATCTGCTCCGGCACATGGCCACTAGCACGGGGGGAGATGTCAGGGCGCAGCACGCCCAGTGCATCCATATCCTCGAAATAGGAGCGCGTGTAGATTTCCACGATTTCCATCGGCTCCAACGCCAGCGCCCCGGCCTTCTTCAGGATGCGGTCCTCACCTGTATCCAGCAGGTGACCAACATCGGTGATATTCTGCACATAGCGCACACGGTAGCCCTTATAGCGCAAATAGCGGTTGATCACGTCAAAAGAGACGTAGGTTTTGGCATGGCCGATGTGGGCGTGATCGTACACCGTTGGCCCGCAGACGTACATCCTGACCTGCCCCTCAACCAGGGGGACAAACTCTTCTTTTTGGCGTGTCAGGCGGTTGAACACGACGATCGTCATGGCATCACCTTCCTTGAGAAAGTCCCTTGCCGGGCTGCTTCGCAGCCGCTTAGCCCCATTATAGCAAGGAGAGTGCTTGATGAATGCGCCGTAAGGACTCTTCTTTGCCCAGCAGCGCCATCACATCCGCCAGATGTGGCCCGGCCAGCGACCCTGTCAGTGCGGCGCGGATGGGGAACATCACCGTGCGCCCATCCCAGCCATGTGACTGCCGAAAGCGGGTGCGAAGGTCCTTGAGCAACGCCGTACAGGATGCTGCATCCACAGTTTGCAGTGCTGTGAGTTCGGTATACAAAGCCTCGAGCACAGGCCGACCCGCCTCTCCGGCCAATGCGGCGCGTGCCTCATCGCTTACCTCAAGCGGTCCCAGCGCAAAGCGCACCGCGGTGACCACATCGTTCAGCGTGCTCATCTCGTCGCGCACAAGCGCTACCAACTGCGTCAACCACGCATCGCTGCGCTCGGTAGCTTGTGGATAAGCTGCCCGCAGCAGCGGCAGCGTCCGCGCGGCGAGCTCCTCAAGCGTCAGAGATGCCAAATGCCGGCGGTTGAACCAACGCAGCCGTCCCTCATCAAAGGTGGCCGCGCTCTTTGAAAGCCGCTCGAGGCTGAAGCAGGCGACCAGCTCCGCCGGCGTGAAAATCTCCTGCTCTGTGCCGGGATGCCATCCCAGCAGCGCCAGATAGTTTATCAGCGCTTCCGGCAGGTAACCCTGCTCGCGGTAGGCGAGCGCCAGCGCACGCGGGTCGCGCTTCTTGAGCTTCTGCCCCTCTCGATCCACCACCAGCGGCAGGTGAACATAGACGGGCGGCTCCCAACCCAGCGCAGCAAAGATCAGCAAGTGGAGTGGTGTGGAGGGTATCCACTCCTCGCCACGCAGCACGTGCGTAATGCCCATGTGGTGATCGTCCACCACTGACGCCAGGTGATAGGTCGGATAGCCGTCGGACTTGATGAGCACGGGATCGCGAGGTACGCGGGCATGCTCAAAAGCGATCTCGCCGCGCAGAGCATCGCGGAAGGTCGCACGCCCTCGCCGTGGCGTCTTGAGGCGCACGACCTGCGGCGCATCGGTGGGGCGGTAAGCCGCTCCGACTTCAATAAGCCGCTCCGCAGCCTCGTGGTACAGCGTCAGCCGCTCGGACTGGCGGTAAGGGGCGTGCGGCCCACCGATGTCAGGGCCTTCGTCCCAATCTAAACCCAGCCAGCGCAACGCTTCTATCATCTGCGCCTCGGCCTGCGGTTGATAGCGACTGCGGTCGGTGTCATCAATGCGCAGAATAAAGCGCCCGCCGGTGGCGCGCGCTAGGAGCCAGTCAAAGAGCGCCGTGCGCAGGCTGCCCAGATGCGGTGGGCCGGTGGGACTGGGCGCAAAGCGGACGATAACCGGATCGCTCATGATGCTCCTGCTAGACGCCATTGGCGTTGGGGCGAGCGAAGATCATGCGCCCGGCGGAGGTTTGCAGCACTTTGGTCACTGTGGCGCGGATGGTCTGGTTCATGTAGCGCCGCCCGCCTTCGATCACTACCATCGTGCCGTCGTCAAGATAGCCCACTCCCTGGCCCAACTCGCGTCCTTCCTGAATGATAGTGATATCCATCTCCTCGCCGGGCAGATAGACTACTTTGACCGCATTGGCCAAATCGTTGATGTTGAGCACCGTGACGCCCTGCAGTTCGGCGATGCGGTTCAAGTTAAAGTCGTTGGTGATGATGGCGCAGCGTAGCTGCTTAGCCAGCAGGATCAGCTTCTCGTCTACTGACTCCACGCCTTCTACGTCCGCATCGGTGATGCGCACGGGCACAGGGGATTCTTTTTGCAGACGGTTCAGCACCTCAATGCCCCGCCGGCCCCGATTACGGCGCAGGATGTCGGGCGAATCGGCAATGTGCTGCAGCTCGTTGAGCACGAAGCGGGGAATGACCATCGGCCCCATGATGAAACCTGTACGGCAGATGTCGGCAATGCGCCCGTCGATGATCACGCTGGTATCCAACAGCACCTGTCGGCTGGGGGTGAGGCCCTCTTCGCCCTCCTCCCCTAGCCGTAGTCCGGGCCGCTGTCCCCGCAGCACGTCAAAGAGGTCGCGGCGGCGTATGGCAAAGACCGCTGCTCCCAGGTAGCCGAACAGCACCGCAGCCACAAGCGGCAGGATGGCACTGTACGGCTCTGGCAGCAGTGAGAGCGGAAAAGAGACCAACGCGGCGATGATCAGGCCGACGATCAAGCCCAACACCCCGGCCACCAATTGCTGCGGCGGGGCTTTGCTTAGATAGTCGCGCACGGCACGCACCGGCCGCGTAGTGAAATAAGGGGTAAGGATCAGCCCAAAGAGCGCCCCCAACAGCGCTCCCATCAGCCCCCAAATCTCCGCTGGATCGCCGGCTATATCGGCCAGACGGAGGCCTGCCCGCAGTCCAGCGAAGGCCAGAATCACCATTCCTATCAAGCGCAGGAAGAACTCGAAGCTCATGGGTAGAGACCTCACGCGCGCATTGTCCCCCATCGGGGAGGAGAATGCCGATCTTCATCGCTTATCATTTCTGCCTGCTAAGGGTGAGTGCATTTACCCTGTTGCGGCGTCAGTGGGGCCTATGCGCACAGAGAGGACAATAAAGGCCATAAAGTGGATAAGTGCTTTTTACGGTTACGGTTGTGCGCTGCTTGCGGTCCCACTTACGGATGATTTTAGCACGTCCGTAGAGGGTGGGCAATGCGGCACAGGCGGCGGTTGCATATCTTCCACCGCCGGAGGGATAAGCCCTCTTTAGCTCATGGGCCTCAACCATAGGATGGGGATGAAGGCCGCAAGCCAAGCCAGCAGCAGCCATCCCCCACGCAGCGGGAACAACACGGCCAGATAGGTGTGGAAAGGCACATAAGGCGAGCACAGCGGCCCCGCCAATGCAGCCCAGCGCAGATCGCGGCGGGCCAGCGCGTAGATGAGCGCCGGCACCCCTACGATCAGCGAGTAGGGGAACAGGGAGAAGTTGATGACATCACCGAGTGGCTTGGCGGGTGGCAGCCCCCAGATCAACAGCCACAGCGCAGTGAGGACGGCCGTCGGCGCGAGGGCCTTCAGCAGGCCCACCCAGCCGTTATCTTGCAATTCGGCCAGCAGCACGAGCGCCATTGCGCCGGCGGTGGCCTGCGGTTTGATGGCAAAGAACAGCAGCGCCACTGGCGCAGGGAAGAGCACCCCCAGCCAAGGGAGGAACTCTATATTGCCGTTCAACATGGACTCAATGTGCATGAGGCTGGTTACCAGCAGTACGCTTCCCCACAGCCCCATTCCCATGCGCCGCGCCACCAGCAACAGGCTGATGGTGGAGATCAGCGCCAGCACGATCAGGCCGGGGATGCGCGGCAGCAGAGCGATGGGCAATAGCAGGATCGCCGTCCAAGGCGGGTTGAAGAAGCGCATCCCTCCGCTGCCGACCTCGTAGGGATTCTGGCCG
>DAOTYL010000113.1:0-6471 GCA_034434955.1 Anaerolineae bacterium
GCGATTGATAAGTGTGGTAGCCTCATCAAGATCGGCGGGATAATAGGCCACGACCAGCTCACGGGTGTTGTCCAGCGCGGTGATGATCTGGCGGCTGAGGGGCGAGAGGTCGTAATCCACCACTGCAACAGGCATGTTGACAATATCTTGGCCGATGGCGCGGCCCAGCAACATGATCTGCAGTGCCGGGCCAAGCAGCGCGAAGGCGAATAGCACACGATCGCGGACGAACTGGATGATCTCTTTGGCGATCAGCGTGCGCAGGCGGTCAATCAACGGGCGCCCTCCTCTTGTTTCAACGTAGCTTCTTGGAAAAGAAGAGGATGGCTGCGTTCACCATCAGCAGGCCCATCGCCAGTAACGTGAGCGCCTGTGGTAGAAGGTCGGCCAGTCCCACGCCCTTGAGCGCCACCCCACGCGAGATCACGATGTAGTGGGTCATGGGCAAGGAAAGGGCTAGCGCTTCAGAGGCCAGCGATGATTTGTCAATGGGCAGCAGCAAGCCGGTGAGAAAGAAGCTGGGGATAAACAGCACGAGCAAGATGGTGGCCGATACGGCCCGCTGGCTGCTGATGAAGTTCGCCACGAACATGCAAAACCCCATCAGCGCCAGCAGATAGTCGGCGGTAAGCAGCACATAGAGGCCCAGATCGCCCCGAAAAGGGATGCGGAACCAGTAGACGGCCAACGCCAGTGCAAACAGCATCCCCACCAAACCGAGGGCTAGATAGACCACTAGCTTACCCAACAGGTACTCCCGACCCGCAATGGGCGTGGTGATGAGCGACTCAAACGTGCCGGATTCTTTCTCGCGGGTGATGCCCAGTGCGATGGCCATCGCCGGCAAGATAAGAACGACGGCCATTAAGCCGGGGATCATGCTGTGCTGCGAGCGCAGATTCTCGTTGAACCAGACGCGGATGCGCACATCAAAGGGTAAGCGCGGTGTGCTGCTCAACGAGGCGGCATAGGATGCCGTGCGCTGCTCAATGGAACTGATCACCTGATAGGCCGTGCCCGCATCGCTGCCGTCGGCGATGAGGTTGACAGAGGCCTCCTCATGGGCGGCGAGGCGGCGGCCAAAGCCGGGTGGGATGACCAGCGCGGCATCAGCACGGCCTGCCCGCAACAGCGCAACGGCCTGATCGGTATTCTCAATCGCGGCTACCAGCGTGATCTTGCCGTCGGCGGTGAGAGCACGGATGTACTGCGCCGACTGGGGAGAGCGATCGTTATCCAGCACCGCCAGGTTGGCTTGCTCCACATCAAAGGAGAAGAGATAAGAGAGCAGCATAAGCAGGACAGCGGGCGCAAACACAGTGAGGAAGAGAAAGCCAGGGTCCAGGCGAATGTGCTTGAACTCCTTGACGATGACGGCGAGGGTGCGACGGAAGGAGCGGTACATGGTCAGCTTGTTGAGATGAGGGAATCAAGGGCTACTTATCGGCGAAGCGATAGCCCACCCCCCGCGAGGTCAGAATGTACTCCGGACGTGCGGGGTCGCGCTCAATCTTCTTGCGCAGATAGTGGATATACAACTTAAGGCTATCCACCGCATCATCGTATTCCGCACCCCACGCCTCGCTGACCAGCTCGCGGCGGGTCAGCACACGCCCGGCGTTGCGGGCCAACACGCTGAGCAGGTCAAACTCCTTGGGGGTAAGGTGGCGCGGCTCCCCGTTGACCGTCACCTCGCGGTTGAGCAGGTTGATGCGCAACGCACCGCCGCCGAAGACCAGCTCCTCAACGATGCGGTTGCTGGGAGCGCGGCGCAGGTGCGCCCGAATGCGGGCGATTAGCTCATCCGTATCATAGGGCTTGACGATGTAATCATCGGCGCCCATCTCCAACCCCTTGACCACATCCTTGCGGTCGGTGAGGGCGGTGAGAAAAATGATGGGCACGTCAGAGAGCTCGCGCAGGCGGCGGCAAAACTCCAAGCCGTCCATACCGGGCATCATGATATCCAGCAGGATGAGGTCGGGATGGGTGCGGTAAGCTTTACGCAACCCATCTTCGGCGTGGTAGGCCTTAATGACCTCAAACCCCTTATTCTCCAACGTCATGGCGAGGAGCTGGACGGTCGTCTCTTCGTCATCTACGATCAGGATTTTCTCGCCCATGATGAACCTGCGCCTCTGCGGGCTAACCAAATCCCAATCAACCACCTGCCGACACTATACACTGGAAGGGGAGCACGCGCAAGTGATCGGGGGAGAGATATGCTTCCCACGATAGGAATAGCCTACCTCCAGACCACCCCCCCGCGCCGTCGCGGCGGGGTGAGGTCAGTGTGGTATAATCACACCTCAAGCACACCCTGCACTGGAGTCGTCTGGATGCATTCCATCCCCTTGCGCTATGTCCTGGCCCTCATCCTCGCACTGACGCTGGCCGCCGGCCTGACGCCAATGCGGGCAGCATCCGCACCCACCTCCGACGTCACTCCCCAGCCCCCTTTCCGCTTGGCAATGGGCACAAGCGAGGCTACGCCGCCCCTGCCCATCGGCCCCGACGCCTACCCGCCGAACGTCAACCCCCTCACCGGCCTGCCAGTAGACAACCCTGCGGTGTTGGATCGTCGCCCCCTGCTGATCAAAATCTCCAATGCGCCGCCGGTGGTGCGCCCCCAGAGTTGCCTCAACAGCGCCGACGTGATCTTTGAATACTATGTGGAAGGCGGCTGGACGCGCTTCGCGGCCCTTTTCTACAGCCACGACTGCCATCATGTCGGCTCGGTGCGCAGCGCCCGCCTACCTGACCTGCAGATCGCCCCCGCCTACGATGCCATTCTCGTCTTCTCCGGCGGCAGCATGGGCGTGGTGGACACCATCCGCGCCTCCGATCTCTATCCCTGGGACGTCATCTCGCCCCAATTCGGGTACGGAGAGCCTTGGTTCGTGCGCTTCACCCGCGAGGGGCTGGCGTTGGAGCACACCCTTTTTACCGATACCGCCTTGCTATGGAAGCTGGCCGACGATCGCGGCGTGCGGCGCACACCGCATTTCCGCACGCCGGGCATGGCTTTCTCCTCCCTGCCACCGCAGGGTGGCCTCCCGGCGAGCATCGCCCGCTTGGATTACGCCCGCACCAGCGCAGAATGGCGCTACGATCCCACGCGCGGCGTCTACCTGCGCTGGACGGATGGCCTGCCGCACACCGATGCCCTCACCGGCGAACAGCTGGCTTTTGAGAACGTCGTCGTGATCGGCAGTTATCTGGAGGAAGTGACGCTGTTTCCGGAGAAGTACGGCGACGCGGAGAAATCGCTCTATATCGAACTGACCGGCGGCGGTCCAGCGGCGCTTCTGCGCGATGGGCAGGCCTTTGATGCCCGCTGGGTGCGCGAGGGTGAGGGGGATATGTTCTCACTTGTGGGGCCGCACGGCGACCCCTTGCCGCTCAAGCCGGGGCGCACCTTCTTTCAGGTCATCCGCAGCGGATTTGAGACGCTTATCACTCAGCCGTAGGTTTCCGCTCGGCTATCGGCACGGCAGGCAGCGTGAACCAGAAGGTGCTGCCTTCCCCAAGTTTGCTTTCTATGCCTACTTGGCCACCTAGCTTCTCAATAACGCGCTTGACGATGGAGAGGCCCAGCCCCACGCCCTCGGTTCGGCCCCCATGCAGACGGGTGAACATCTCAAAGATGCGCTCTTGGTCCTCGGGGGCGATACCTGGGCCGTTGTCTCGCACTTCATAGCGCACCATACTGCCCTGCGGTACAGCGCAGATGGCGATCAGCGGCTGCTTGCCCTCGCCGCCGGCATACTTGACGGCGTTGCTGATCAGGTTAGCCATGACCTCTTCCAGCCAGGGGCCATAGCCCAGCACAGGGGGGAGCGGCGGCTGCACCTCCATGCGGATGCCGCGTGCCGAGATAGCCTCCTTGAAGCGTTCCTGTGCGGCATGGATGACCGGTTCCATCGCCACCGGCTGGACGGCCATCTCCGCGCTGCGCACCCGCGCTAGCAGCAGCAGGCTCTCAATGATCTGCAGCATCTTGTGCAGCGAGAGGTCAATCTGGCGGATCATAGGTGCCGCTTCATCGGGAAATTGATCGGCGTAGACCTCTTTGAGCAGCTCTAGGTAGCCTATTGCCACGCTGAGGGGGGCTTTCAGGTCATGGGCGGCGGTATAGCCGAAGGCGTCCAGATCGCGGTTGCGGGCGACGAGATCGGCGTAGGCTTGCGCCCTGGAGATAGAAAGGGCCACCAGATCGGCTACCTGCTGCGCCCAGGCGATTTCTTCCTCACTGAAGCGGTGCGTCTCCATAAAGGCGATGATCAGCGCACCTAGATCGCGCCCGCCAGCACGCAGCGGCAACGCCAGCACCGACTTCTCGGGGAAGCGTTCGGCGATGCGGCGGCTTACATAGGGCGTGTTGAACACATCCTCAATCGCCAACGGACGGCCCGCTTTGAGCACCGATTCGGTCACCGTCACCTCTCCCGGTATAGCCGACTCCTTGCGGTAGACCTCGCTGGGCACGACGGAAGAGGCCATCGGCAGGGTGCGCTTATTCTGGGCATCCCACAGGGTGATGAAGCAGCCATCCCCGCCGATGATCCGAGCAGCGGTCTGTACCAGCGTCTCCAGCAGTTCGTCCAAATCAAGCGTGGCCGTGCCGACGCGCGTGATCTCGTTGAGCAGGGCCAACTGCCGGATGTGGTGCTGGCTTTCGGCATACAATTCGGCGTTGCGCAGGGCCACCGCCGCTTGATAGGCAAAGGCCTTGAGGCGCTCGGCATGTTCAGGCGTGTAGAACCCCCTCTGATGGCAGTCCAGAAAGAGGAAGCCGAGCACCTTGCCCTCCGACTGGATCGGCACGCCCACGTTTGAGCCGACCCACGTCGTCTCCGGCACCGGCACCCAGTCGGCGTACTCGCGCACATCAGGGATGACGAACGGCTCGCTGGTCTCAACCATGTGGCGCAAGTTGGGGGTCTCATCCACCCTAAAGCGCAAGGCCTGCAGGGCTTCCAGGTCAACGCGGCCTTCGTAGCCGCGCCAGCGCACAATACGCGCCACGCCCTCCTCAATGAGCATAATGTTGGCTGCATCGTGCGGCACCACGCGCCCCACATTTTCCAGAATGCGGTCAAACACCGTATCGCGGTCCAGCGTGCTGTTGAGCACGGCAGCAGTGTCGCGCAGCGCTTCGGCCAGCGCACGCTGTTCGCGCTCGGCGGCCTGAATGCGCTGACGGGCGAACGCCGCTCCCAGTGCGTTGGCCACGCTGCGCAACGCCTCCACCTCGGCAGCCGCCCAGATGCGCTCCTGGGTGCACTCATCAAAGCCCAGGAAGCCCCACCACTTCCCCTCACTGAAGATAGGAACGATGAGGATGGAGAGGATGCCCTGCGCTTCCAGCACAGGGCGTTCAGAAGCGGGAAACTCGCGCACCACCCCGTAGAGCGGACGGCCTGCGCCCAGCACCTCCACCCAACGCTCAAATCCATTGGCCACGTAAGGGAAGTTCTGTAGGTCCGGGTTGTCTATCTGAGGCGTCTGGCCGGGGGCCGCCCACTCATAGCGCTGGCTGGCTAGCAGCGCCCCGTCGGGAGCGCTGTGATTCTCAAAGACGTAAACGCGGCTGACGCCCGCCGCCTGCCCCAGATGCGCCAACAGGTCGGGCAGCACCTCCGCTACATCGTGGAGCAGCAGCTGCTGGCTGGCGTAGGCTAAGGCTTCCAGTATGGCGTCGCGGCGGCCCAGCGCCTCTTGAGCGCGGCGGTATTCGGTCAAGTCACGCAGGGCGGCTATGCGCACAGCACGCCCCCGATAGGTGGCCTCTCTGGCCCGCACCTCCAGCGGAAAGGTTGAGCCGTCCTTGCGCAGGCCGGTGACCTCGTAGAGGCCTTCGTAGTGCTTGCGGATGCGCTGGATGACTACCTTGCGATCCTCGGGGATGACCAGATGCTCGGGAGAGAGACCGATCAGCTCGCTGCGCTCATAACCGAACATCTCCTCAAAGACGCGGTTGCAGTCTACGATGACACCGTCCTCAAGAACCGTAATGCCCTCAAAGGCTGCCGAAAGCAGCAGGCGGTAGCGCTCCTCGCTTTCGCGCCTCACCTGTTCGGCCTGCTTGAGAGGGGTGATGTCATGGAGCACCACCACGCGCCCCCGCAGCAGCCCACGCGGCCCGCGCAGGGGCGTGATGGATAGATCGTAATGACGCACTTCCCCACGCACATGGAGGGCGATCTCAGTGTGTGCCTCCAACACATCCTTGAACTGCCGCAACAGCTCGCCCCTCCCGGCCAGCAGAACCTCAATCGGTTGGCCGAGCAGTTCCGCCGCCGGACGCCCCCACAGCCGCTCTGCCGCCGGATTCAGGTCAACCAGCCGGTCGTCGGCGCCTACCACGAACATCGCATCGTGTAGCTCCTGCACAACGGTATGGCGTGCAACGGGGGCAATATCCAACATGCGCAGGCCGAAGATGCCCCACGCCGCAAGCAGCCCACT
>DAOTYL010000114.1:0-14936 GCA_034434955.1 Anaerolineae bacterium
TGATCCGCAACCTGGTGGACAAGGAAGAGATCAAGGAAAAAGTGCTGGCCGCCGTCCACCAATTCCTGGGAGATACCCCCGAGGCGCAGTAAGGAGGAGCAGCCTGCCTCGACTGTTCGCGCGCTATGCAGAAAGGAGGAAAGAGGGCTAGGCTAAACGATCGTTTCTAAGCAGCTGACCCTTTATCCGTTTCCTATCAGTCTCTATAAGCAGGTGGGAGGATAACGTCATGGCTGTGTTTCAGTTCCTGCTGCAGCTCATTACCCTTCCTGCTGTGGTGCTCGGCCTGATCGCCTTGATCGGCCTGATCCTCCAGCGCAAGTCCGCCAGCGACGTGCTGGTGGGGACGATCAAGACGATGCTGGGCATGCTCATCATGAGCGTGGGCATTGGGGCACTGATCAATGCCCTTGTTCCCATCCAGAAGATGTTTGAGATCGGCATTCCGGCGGGTGGGTTTGAGACGTTCGTGACCTTTGACGAGGCGGTTGTCAGCGCTGTGCAGTCTGCTAACGTGGGCAATATCGGCGCCGAGATCGCCTGGACGATGGCCTTTGGCTACCTCGTCCACATCATCCTTTCCCGCGTCACACCCTACCGCTACCTCTACCTGACAGGGCACATGATCTGGATCCACGCCGGCGCTTTCGCCATCCTCTTCCACTCCTTCGGCCTGCCGATGGTGTGGGTGATCGTGCTGGCCTCCATCGTGGATGGCGCCTACATGACCTTCCTGCCCGCGCTGGCCCAGCCCTTTATGCGCAAGATCACAGGCAGTGATGATATCGCCTTCGGGCATGGGCAGAGCTCACTCAACATCATCTGCGGGCTGGTCGGTAAAGTGATCGGCAACCCCGAACAATCTGCCGAGAAGGTGGAGGTGCCAGAGGGCCTCAACTTCTTCCGCGATATGGCGATCTCCATCTCCCTCATCATGCTGGTCGTCTCATTGATAGCAGCCATCTTGGCAGCTATCCAGATTGGGCCGGCCGGCATTGAGGAGCAGGTCAGCAATGGCCAGAACTGGCTGGTCTTCGCTATTCTGCAGGGGCTGGGCTTCACCGCTGGCGTGCTCGTCCTGCTACAGGGTGTGCGTATGCTGATCGGCGAGATCGTCCCCGCCTTCAAGGGCATTGGCGAGAAGCTGATCCCAGGCGCTAAGCCCGCTCTGGACTGCCCGGTCATCTACCCCTTTGCCCCCAACTCGCTGATCCTAGGCATGATCATGGGCGTGATCGGGCAGGTGCTGGGCATGGTGGTATTGGCACTGATCGGCTGGCCGGTGCCGCTGCCCAGTATGATCGCGGCCTTCTTCGCCAGCGGTGCGGGCGCCATCTTCGGCAACGCAACTGGTGGCCGCCGCGGCGCCTTCGCGGGTGGCTTCATCTGGGGCTTCGTGATGTGGTTCTTCATCAGCTTCGCCTACAAGTTCCAGGTGTTCGGTGACCTCGCCGCGATGGGTGCCGTTGACCTCGGCTTCACCGTGCCTGATGCTATTTTCCCCGCCATCGTGATCTGGGCTATCGCCAAGCTCTTCGGCGTGTAATATACTCCACAGCAAGGCGGGGAGGGATAGTCCCTCCCCGCCCTCTGAAAGACGCCACCAGGGAGGAAACAATATGCGCACGCTGATCACGGGCGGGACACTCCTGACCCCTCATCAAACTCTGCCCCAACACACACTCGTGATCGAGGGAGCGAAGATCGTCGCCATCCAGCCGAACGGTGTGAGTGCCGGCCCGGAGGACACCGTCATCGATGCGCAGGGGATGTGGGTAGCGCCTGGGCTGATCGATGTACACATACACGGCAGCGCAGGCTACGACACCATGGACGCCACCACCGAGGCTCTGCACGGTTTAGCGCGTTTCCTTGCACAGCACGGCGTCACGGGCTACCTTCCCACAACGGGCGCCGCTCCTTCGGCGGCCACGTTGGCCGCCATCCAGAACGTTGCCGTCTGCCCACAGCCAGCGGATGGCGCCCACCATCTAGGCGTACACCTTGAGGGGCCATACCTCAGCGCGGCGCACAAGGGCGCCCAGCCTGTGGAGCATCTGCGCGACGCCGATCCCGCCGAGTATGGAGAGTGGTTCGCCAGCGGCGTTGTGCGCTTGATGACCATTGCGCCGGAGCGTAAGGGTGCACTAGTCTGCATCGAGCAGGGCGTTGCGCAGAACATAGAGTTTGCCATCGGCCATAGCGGCGCAACCTATGAGCAGGTGCTGGAGGCAGCGGATCGAGGGCTGCGCCAATCTACGCACACCTTCAACGGGATGTTGGGCCTCCATCACCGCGAGCCGGGCACGGTGGGAGCGGTGCTGACCGATGACCGCATCTACGCACAAGTGATCGCCGATGGGGTGCACCTGCATCCGGCGGTCGTTAAGTTGCTAGTGCGGGCCAAAGGGGTGGGGCGCACCATCCTCATCACCGACGCCGTGCGTGCTGCCGGCCTTCCGGATGGCGAATATAACCTACTGGGCTTCAAGGTGACCGTGCGCGGCGGCGTCCCGCGCACCGAAACGGGGAGCTTGGCAGGCAGCACGTTAACCATGGACACCGGCCTGCGCAACCTGATGACTTTCGCCGGGCTTTCGCTCAACGAGGCCCTCATGACGGCCACTTCAACACCTGCCGAAGCGATGGGCTGGTCAGGGCGCAAGGGCGTGCTGGCTATCGGCGCAGACGCCGACGTGATCCTACTGGACGCCAACTTGACCGTCCGTCAGACCATCGTGGCCGGGCGGGTGGTTTATCAGAGCGAAACGAGCCATAAGGGAGGTTAGTCATGTCTTCCTTTGCGCGGAAATATCTGGACGGTGTGATCCATCTGCTGGAGCGCATCGCCGAAGAAGAGATGCCCGCTATTGAGGAAGCTGCCGAGATCATCGCCGAGGCTATCGCCAACGGCAAGCGCCTCTTCGGATTCGGCTGCACGCATTCCGCTCTACCAGTGCAGGATATTGCCTACCGGGCAGGCGGGCTGGCGATTGTCAATCCCATCTTGGCCCCTGGCATCGCCTCATTGGATGTCCGTCCCGTGAGGATGACGTCCGCTATTGAGCGGCTGCCGGGCTATGCCAAGATCATCCTTGACCACACCCCTATACAAGAGGGGGATGTGCTCATCCTTGTCTCCGTCTCTGGCCGCAACGCTGTGCCTATCGAGATGGCGCAATTGGCCAAGGAACGGGGCATCAAGGTTATCGGCGTCACTTCGCGCACCTACACCGAAGGAGTGGCGTCGCGTCACCCTTCCGGCAAGAAAATGTACGAGTTCGCGGATGTGGTGCTGGACAACAAAGTGGATGTCGGCGACGCCATGCTGGAGGCGGAGGGCGCACCCCAGAAGTTCTCCCCCGCTTCGGGCGTCACCAGCACGGCCATCCTGCACGCGCTGATGTCAGCCACCATCGAGAAGCTGCTGGCGCGTGGGATCACCCCACCGGTTTTCCTTGCCGGCAACGTGGATGGCAGTGCGGAGTACAATGCCCGCCTGTTCGAGCAATACAAAGACCGCATCTTTAATCTGTGAGCAGGCTGTTTTTCACCATCCGCCGGTCGCCGCTACAATAGCGTTTACTCCATTCAACAACAGGGCGGATGGTGATGTGAACACCCTTACCCCCACCCTTGACGACGTGCGCCGCGCCCTCGCCCTGGCCCCTTTCGACCATGAGGCGGCCTGGCGGCGCATGGCCCCCCGTCCGCGCATCATGCGCCGACCGGCGGGTCTGGCCGGTTCTGCACGCTGCGCCGAGGTGCTTATCCTGCTTTACCCTGTGGGCAGTGTGCTGCATTTTGTCCTCACGCTGCGCACCGAGACGGTCGCCGTGCACAAGGGGCAGGTCTCATTGCCCGGCGGAGCATGTGAGGCAGATGACCATCAGCCGGGGGATACGGCCTTGCGTGAGATCTGCGAGGAGCTGTCGGTTTGCAGCGAGGACATTACCCTATTGGGAAAACTCTCCCCCCTCTACGTGGCTGTCAGTGATTATGAGATTCACCCCTTCGTGGGGCACATCCCTATGCGCCCAGCCTTCAACCACGACCCGCTGGAAGTTGCCGCCGTGATCGAGGTGCCGCTCCCCGATCTGCTTGACGATACGCTCAAAGCCGAGGAACGCTGGACAATTCGCGGCCTTGAGATGAATGTGCCGTTCTATCGGCTGAGGGGACACGTAGTGTGGGGAGCAACGGCCATCATCCTTAGCGAGTTTGAGCAGCGTCTCAAGGCTGTGCTCCGCCCCGAGCATGGAACGGCGCTCTGATCTTCCTCTGGCGGCGTTCTATCGCATTTCATATGTCCCTCTACGAGGATTCTTATATGCCATCCCTATACTTAGTGCTAGTTCAGGAAGACGGAATCCTATCAGAATCCTTGAGGGAGGGAAAAAATGGGAATGGTGAGGACGAATCCAGCGCGTGAGATACTGACGATGGCAGATGCGATGCAGCGTCTGTTTGAGGAGATCGCCGCCCCGCTGGACTACGTAGGGGGGCAGCGGGCAGCACGCCTGCCTATTGACGCCTACGTGACCGACGATGAGATCGTTGTGGTGGCGTCAATGCCCGGCGCAAACCCCGATGATGTGGAGATCACTATTGAGGGTGACTCGCTGACCATTCGGGGCGAAATCCCGCCGCGTCTAGAGAATGTGCGCTACATCTTCACCGAGCGCTTCCACGGGCCGTTCATCCGCACGCTGCAACTCAATGTGCCGGTGGATGTGGAGCACGTGGAGGCAACGTTTGAGAACGGCCTGCTGACCCTGCGGCTGCCCAAGGCCGAGGAAGCGCGTCCTAAGGTCATCAAGGTCAGCAAGGCTGGCCAGTAACACTCTTAACTCAACTCCCAAATAGCCTAAACCGACAACACACTATACACACAGAGGCCCGCGAAACGCATTCGCGGGCCTCTGTGCTTGCAAGCGGTGACATTCTAGCGGGCAAGGAGCGCGATGCTACTGTTCACGCACCTCAGCCTGCACAACGACATCTCCCGCCCGCTGAAAGTGCAGGGTAAGTGTGACGGTATCGCCTACTTTTAATGTCTCGTTAAGGCCCATTAGCATGATGTGATAGCCCCCGGGCTCTAATCGCACACGGCCCTTGGCCGGTATGTTGATCTGCTCCACCGGCATCATGTGCATCATCTCGCCTTCGGCGGTGGTTTGGTGTAGCTCCACGCTGGTAGCGAAATCGGCCTCCGCGCCGGTCAGCACATCAACGACGTCATCGTTGTTACGGATGACCATGTAGGCTGCCGCATTCCCTTCTTCCATAGGGGCCGGACGCACCCAGGCTTCCTCCACAACGATCCACTGCGAGGAGCCAGAGGGACGGCTTGCACAGCCTGCCAACATCGTGAAAGCGACAATCAAGAGAGGGAACAAGAACAAGCGTTTCATAAGAGCGCAACCTCCTCAAAACCTCCGGCGGATCACATAGCGCAGATCGTGTGCCAGGAAGTCCACATTGGTGTCGTAGTGCATACGCAGTTTGAGATAGCCCTCGCTGTCCACAACAAACATCGATGTGGTGTGAGTGACAGTGTAGCCGCGTGCAGTCTGGCCCGTTTCCTCGCGCAGGACCACCACGCCGAAGATATCCCACACAGGCCGTAGCTGCTCCTCGGTCCCGTACAAACCGATGAATGTAGGGTCAAAGTAGCGCAGGTAGTCCACGATGCGCTCAGGCGTATCGTTCTGGGGATCGACGGTGATGAAAACTACCTGCACCTTGCTGGCTTCATCGCCAAGTCGCTGCAGAGCACGGTGTAGGTTGTAGAGCGTGGTGGGGCACACGTCCGGACAGGATGTATAGCCAAAATACACCACCACCGTCTTGCCGCGATAGTCGCTCAGGCGGAACGTGCCACCATCGGCGCGGGGCAACGTGAAATCGGCCACGAGCGGAGGGTCATCATACACTGTACCGTGTGGGTGGGGCGTGATCGCCAGCAAAATGCCCGGCACGATGACAAAGGCCACCAGCGCTAACCCAATCACGCCCAGCATAATCGGGTTAAAGCGCGGCTGACGTGTTGCTTGTGGAGCAGTGCCACTAGGTTTCTGAACTTCCATCATCGCTGAAGTTAGCGCGCCCCATCAGCATTTGCAAGAACCTGACAGCAGCCTCATCCCTCGTCGCGGCTGCGTAGGTGCGGGAAAAGCAACACCTCACGGATGTTGGGCTGGTCAGCGAGCAGCATCACCAGCCGATCCACGCCCATGCCGAACCCGCCGTTGGGGGGCATCCCATAGCGCATAGCGCGCAGGTAGTCCTCATCTACGGGATGACCTTCCTCGCTATCTGCGCCGTACAGCCGTCCCATCTCAAGGAAGCGCTGCTCCTGATCGAGCGGATCGTTGATCTCGGTAAAGGCGTTACCCATCTCGATCCCGCCAATGAAGAACTCAAAGCGTTCCACGTGAGTAGGGTCGTCGGGCTTCATCTTGGCCAGCGGGCTGATGTCGCGTGGGTAGTCCATGACAAAGGTGGGTTGGATCAAGTTCGGCTCAACCTCGCTCCCCAACAGCGAATCCACCAGTTTGCCCCAGGTGCTGTCCGGGCTGGGCTGCTTGCCTCGCTCGCGCATTGCCGCTGCCAAAGTTGGGGCGTCGGGGTACTGCCGATAATCTATACCGGTGAACTTGAGGATGGCATCCCGCAAGGTGATGCGCTGCCACGGGGGAGCAAGGTCGATCTCGTGTCCCTGATAGGTGATAGTTGTCGTGCCTTTCACCTGCTGCGCTACGAAGGCAACCAGCCGCTCGGTGATGTCCATCACTTGATGATAATCAATATAAGCCTTGTACCACTCGACCTGCGTGAACTCCGGGTTGTGCTTACGCGATACCCCTTCATTGCGGAAATCGCGCCCGATCTCATAGACAGCGTCGTACATGCCAACAAGCAGACGCTTGAGGTAGAGTTCGAAGCTAATGCGCAGGTAGAGGTCTTGATCGAGTTGATTATGATGGGTGATAAAAGGACGCGCTGCCGCTCCACCGTAGATGGGCTGCAGGATAGGCGTCTCAACCTCGATGAAGCCCTCACCGTCCAGAAAGTCACGGATGGCACGCACCGTCCGCGCACGGATGACGAATATCTCGCGCACCTGCGGGTTGACGGCCAGATCGGCGTAGCGCTGACGGTAGCGCTCCTCTGCATCGGTAAAGCCACCGTAGCGCTCCACTGTGCCGTCCTCCAGCCGCCGCTCCTTGACCACCGGCAGCGGACTAAGTGCCTTGGCCAGCAGTCGATAGTCATCTGCCAGCACAGTGACCTCGCCGCGCCGCGTGCGCATCATGGTGCCGCTGACCTCGATAAAGTCGAACAGGTCGAGGTCTTTGTTGAAAAGCTCCTGCGCTTCCTCGCCGACGCGCTCCTCCTTGATCCACACCTGCACACGCCCCGTGCCGTCCTCGATGTGCGCCCACGAGGACTTGCCCTGCGGACGGTGGGCGACAATGCGCCCACAGACCGTCACCGGAATGCGTTCTGGCTCGTCACCCGTCGGCGCAGCAGCGGCTTCGGCAGCCACATAGGCGCTGACAGCCGCCTGAACGGTATGCGTGCGTCGGGTGCGGTGCGGATAGGGGTCAATGCCCCGTGCGCGGATGCGCTGTAGCTTCTCAAGGCGTTGTCGTTCCAGATCGTTTGGTTCCCACACAGGTTAGCCTTCCGTTTCCTTCGGGGGGTGATGCCCAATCCAACGCTTGATTCGGCATAGGGGCAGCCTCAAGAGGCCGCCCCTACAACAAACAGAACCCCCATCTATTGCTCACGAGTGAGGAAGCCTATCCGGGCGGTAAGCGTTAGTCGCTCGGCTCGGCAATGGATAGGATACGATAGGTAAATTCGCCATCCGGAGCCTCAACCCGGACCACGTCACCGACCTGCTTACCCAGTAAGGCACGCCCCAGTGGGGAAGCATCACTAATGCGCCCAGCGCGTGGATCGGCCTCTGCCGATCCGACAATGTGATAGGTACCCGTCTCGCCGCCCTCGTCCTGAATGGTCACCAGTGTGTTCAAACGTACCACATGGGGCGGGCCACTGCCTTCTTCTTCATCAATGATGCGCGCTCGGCTAAGCAACAGCTCAAGCTGCTGGATGCGCCCCTCGACAAAAGCCTGATCGTTCTTGGCGGCTTCATATTCGGCGTTTTCCGTCAGGTCGCCACCTTCCTCAAGGGCTTGGCGCAGACGTTCCGCCACCTCGCTGCGGCGCACGGTGCGCAGATAGTTGAGTTCGGCCTCGAACTTGCGATAGCCTTCTTTGGTCAGGTGGACGATTTCATCTGCCATGTTTTCAACCCTTACGGTCTGTGTAAAAAGATCGCCTCAAGGCGATCAGCATATGCACCTTCTCATACGAAAAACAAACGAACTGAGCTTGCGCTTAGTTCGCCGGCAGTCTCTTTTGCCGTTAATAGTTTAGCATACATACCAGCAGGTGTAAAGTCAGTACACCTACGGCGTAGTAATCGCCCCTGGGGTCTCAGTCGGCGTAGGCTCTGCCCCAGACGGCGTCTCGGTTGGTGCGACGGTTGGCTCCGGTGTCTTGGTCGGCTTGACAGTGGGGGTGAGGGTGATCGTCGGTGTCGGCGGCGGTGTAGGCGTAGGCTTGACCAGCATGAAGTGCACGCGCTTCTCGGCGCTGTGCCCCTGCGTATCATAAACGATGACGCGGATGGTCATCGGCCCATCTTCATAGGCGGAGAGGTCCACCTGTCCCAGCACGCCGCCATGAATGATCTGCGAGGTATCGCCCTGCACCACCCCCCAGCCGATGGGATCGTGGCTGACGCCAAACTCCACGCGGTAATGTGAAAAGTTGGGCGCATCCACCGTGCCCCACACGGTGACGATGTTGCCCTGTACCGAGCCTTCCTGCGGCTGGTCGATGGCGATGGTAGGGCGCGGGGTGTCCGGCCCGCACGATTGCTCTGGTGGGGCCTGAGCAATAAACTCCGGCGTGATGCCGCGTTCGGCGGCCCAAGCGCGTCCGGCATCGGTATTAAGCAACCAGTTGACGATAAAAGGCCGCACATCAATCAGCTGGCTAGGATTGGGCAACGCAAGGTACAGGCGCTCTTCAACGTAGTCTTCACAGTATTGGTTGGCAATGAGACCGCTGAAAGTATCCACACGTAGCAAGCGGTAAAGACCTTCGTTGGGGCCGGGCGGATCACTGACGAACAGCTCGGTGCGCGTGCGGGAGTGTTGGAGGCAGTACTCGGAGGGCAACGCACCGTCGTCGGCGCACACCGTCTGAGGAAAGACCCCCGGCGGCATAGGGAACTCACGCGGCGGATACCACTGGGCGGCGGCATCCATGACGCCACGCCAGATCGGGCCAGCACCCGTGACCCCTGTGACGTTGATCATCGGCGAGTTGTCGGTGTTGCCCACCCACACGCCAACGGCGACCTCAGTAGTGAAGCCCATCGTCCAGTTGTCGCGGAAGTCGGTGGTGGTGCCCGTTTTGGCTCCCGCCGGATATGGCGGGCTGATGGGGGAGTTCTCCCCAAACTCTGGGATACGTGCCACCTTGTCGGAGAGAATGTGTTGCATGAGATAAGCATGGCCGGGATCGATCACCTGTTGGCCGGGAGGCACTTGATACGGCCCACGCACGATCTGGCCGTCGCGCTCAATGCGTTCAATGGCATAGGGAGGGCGATAGACGCCGCCGTTGGCAATGGTGGCGAAGGCGTTAGTCCACTCCAGCAGATAGACATCGCCTGCGCCCAATGTCAGCGAGAGGCCGAACTGGTAAGGGTTGGAGGGATCACCCAGCGAAGTGATCCCCACATCGTTGAGCACTTGTAGCAGCGCCGGAACGCCCACGTAGTCCAACGCTTGCACGGCAGGCACGTTGAGCGAGTTGGCGATGGCCTCGCGCACGGTAACCGGCCCGCGAAACTCACCATCGTAGTTCACCGGCGCATAAATGCCGAAGCCGGGAATCTCGTATTGGATGGGCACATCCCAGATCACGGTAGCAGGCGTCCATCCCTTGCGAAAAGCGGCAAGGTAGGTGAAGGGCTTGATGGACGAACCGGGCTGCTGGGGCGTGAGGGCAATGTTGACTTGCCCATCGATGGACTCGTCGTTGAAGTCACGACTACCTACCATGGCCAGAATAGCCCCGCTGTGCACGTCGATGACCACCACCGAGGCATTGTGTACGTTGCGGTCGGCGAGCCCCGCCAACACGGTCTCCACCTGCTGCTGGGCTGCATCCTGCAGGCGCGGGTCCAGCGTGGTGTAGACATCAAAGCCGGAGGTGTAGATGGCGGGGCCGATGTCTGGATCGGCTTCCAGCAGCTGCTGTACATAAACCACCCAATGGGGGTACTTGGCCTGAATGGCGGGAGCGTGGTACTCGCGGGTAGCCACAGCGACCAAGTCCGCCTGTGCGGCGGCGATCTCAACATCGGTGGTGCAGGGCAGCGCGAGGCCGGTATTGCCGGTATCTAAGCAGCCCGCTTCCAGCATCAGCATCAACACTTGTTGCTGGCGCTGGAGCGCCCCCTCTTTATTGTTAACCGGATCGTATATGGCGGGGGCCTGCGGCAGTCCGGCAAGAAACGAGGCTTCGGCCAAATTGAGGTCGCGAGCACTCTTGCCGAAATAGGTTTGCGCAGCAGCTTCAATACCGTAGGCGAGGTTGCCGTAGTAAATCTGGTTGAGGTACAGCTCCAGGATGTCGCGTTTGCTGAAGCGCCGCCCTAGCTCAGCAGCAAGGAAAATTTCTTTGATCTTGCGCTCATAAGTACGCTCGGCGCGCTCTTCTTCCGGCAGCAGCAGGGCACGGGTGAGCTGTTGGGTGATGGTGCTGGCACCCGAAACAACCTCACCCTGACGTAGGTTCTGGTAGAGGGCGCGGGCAATAGCCGGGATGCTGAAGCCCGGGTTAGTGAAGTAGCCGCGCTCTTCGGTGGCCACCGTGGCGACGATCACCCAGGGCGAAACCTCATCCAGTGTGACGTAATCGCGGAAGCCGCCCTGCGGATCGTTGATCTCGTAGAGCACGTTGCCCTCGCGGTCACGGATGCGCGTCGTTTCAAACTGGAGGGCGCGTGCCCGCAGATCAGCCACGCTATAGATGCCCCGGAAGGACGGCGCAGTGACTTGTGCGTAGTACATGGCGATCAGCCCGCTGCCCAGCATAAGGGCCACCAGTCCACTGATGAAGAGCAACAGGATGATGCGTCCAATGCACCCCATTGAGATACGTGGCAAGGGCCTAGGTCGCCTTGCTGCACGCGCTGGACGGCGACGCGGCGGCGCAGGGCGGACAGGGGGCGGAGGTGCGGGCGTAACGGGAGGCGGCATAGGTGCATAGGATGGGGGCGCGGGCTGAGTCACCTCTAGATCGGGACGCTCATAGGCGTGCGGTTGGGTTACGTCGCCGGGGAGTTCATCACGGTAGGCGCTCGTGCCAACGATGGTGGCATCCCCATCCTCATAAGGTACACGCTGCGGCAAGGGCATGCCGTCCTCATCCAAGCGCACCGGCCTTGGCCCCTGAGACGGCTGGGGACGTGTGCCTTCACCGGCAGGTGTCTCACCTTCTTCCTCAAGCGGGGGTGACACGGTGGGCACAACAGGCGGCACAGGCGGAGACACCGGAGGCCGGTCAGTGGGGTGTGGAAAGGGCGGCGGGGGCAGTCCCCGCCGCGCAGCGGCCCGGCGTGCCGAAGCGGGCTTACCCTCGGCTTCAGGTGGTGGAGCTTTCTCTGCTTGCACAGGCGGCAGGCCTTTAGACGGCGTGCCCTGTCCAGCGGGCGTGTTGCCCGGCTGGCGTGGCGGCTCTTCGATCACTGGCTGGGTGGCACCCGGCAAGGGGCGATCAGCGCTGGGGACAGGCTGACCTTTTTCCTCGATCTCGTCCCAGCGGGCTGCTTCCTTTTCCGTCCTATCCTTGGCGCCCATCAGGCGGTCAAGGCGGCTGACGGGCCGATGACGTGGCTCTTCTTCCCCTTCCGACTCCTCTTCGTTGAGCGGTCGGGTGGCCAACGGCTCTTCCGAGCGCTGATCGTCGTCCATATCTCACCTTGCTCCTCGCACTACCGCTACATGTCCTAACTATAACACGCTCCCTCTGAAAGGAGAAAACGAGGGGGTCAATAGGCCTCCACCGGCCGATAGACAACGCCCGCGCGACGCAGGTCGTCGCCGCGAAAGACCCAGGCATAGGCGTACCCTCGTGGGGCGATCACCCAGACCGGCTCTATGCCTGCAGGGAAGGGCTGAAATGCAGTGGCAACACGCGGGATGACGTAGTAATCCGCACTAGTGTAAGAGAGGTTCTCCGGAGGGGTGAACTCCACCAGGCGCACCTCAATGGAGGGAGAGGGATTCAGCCACTGGCCGGGGAACACTCCGTACAGCCGTATTGCCTCACAGGGTTGCCCAAGCGGATTGTCCGCCGCACGGCACGCCTGCTCCAGCTGCTGCGCGGCGAGCATCACTTCCTCCCCCCACCCCGTCCAGAGGGGATCAAGGTGCCCCGGCATGACGGTTGAGCGGCGTGCCTCCTCGTAATGCACCCAGATGGGGAAAAAAGACCCGTAGAGGGGAGCAAAGGGCAGTATCTCAGCGACCAACAACAGGGCAACCAGCACGAAGACAGCGGCCTGCTGCCGGATTGCCTGTTCGGCAAGCATAACGCTGAACCGCAGGGCGAGGATCAGCGCAAAGAGGAGGAAGGCCAGGTTCAGGTAGCGCGGCAGGATGGGCAAGGAGAGCACACCGAATCCCAGCGGCAGAAGCCACACTGGTATCAACAATGCCTGCATACCTATATCGGCAAGTTGGCAGCGGCGCCACGCCGCTAACCCCACCGCGATCCCCATCAGCCAGAAAACGGTGGGCACAGAGACAACAAAATAAGCGCAGGTGAAAGCGATGTGCCGCGCCATGTGCCCCCATCGGGAGGCGGCTCCATAATGCAAGATGGCAGCGTTGAACATCGTGGCGGGAGCGTAATGGCCGGGCTGGATGGGAACGGTGGGGGCGAGATAGGCTTGCACGCCATACACCCCCAGCACGCCTACCAGCGCCAGCAGTGCGATCAACGCGGCGTTGAGCGGCATAAGCACACGGGTGATGCGATCTACGTGCCCGGCGACGGCACGCTTGGCCCATAGGATCAGCATGGCCAGCACACACACACCGATGAAGGTGACACCCAGCAGCGCCAGCATCCATCCGCGCGGCAGCAACACCGATCCATCTGTCCCGCTGCCCAGCAGGTAGACGAACGGCCATACCCACGAGACGAAAGGGTCGGGAGCGCCCGCCAGCAACCAGATAAGCAGGTCGCCGCGCCGCACTCCCGCGATGAGAAGCGCACCGATCATCCCCGCCAGTAGGGCGATGCTGAGGCCTACTGCCGTATTCCACACCACAGCCCCAACAAGATGGCGGGCTTGCTTGTGGTGTGTGTGGACGGCAGCATAGGTCGCCAGCGCAACGATGAGGATCGGCGTGGCGATGAGCTTCTCTTGCGCCGCAAGGTAGGCAGTGATCAGGCCCACCAGCGCGTAGCGGGGGCTCTCCCCACGCAGAGCGACCACCACGCACAGCAGCGCCAGCGTGCCCAGCGTCAACGAGAGGGCGTCAAGCGTGTAGATTTTGAGGGCTAGATTGTCGGTGGGCAGCAGGAGCACTGTGTAAACGAAGAGGACAAAGAATATCCTGCGTTCACCCTCGCCGAGGAAGTGACGGTTCAGCACCTCGTGGATAGCCAGCAGGACAGTAAATGCCGCCAGCCAATGGGCGCACTTGAGCAGCATCTTGAGCTGCATATCGGAAAGCACAGGGGTAACCCTACCCAGCAGTACAAAGAGCGGGCCGAACAGCACATCTGACGTGCGCTGGCGCACGCGGAACCACATAGGCAGGTTGCCCCAATCGATGAAGAGTGTCTCGTTGGTGGCGTAGATTTCGTCAATGGTAAGAAACTGGCTAAGGCGCTCCACAGAGAGATAAAGCGGCAGGAGCGCCAGCGCCGTGAGCCATAAGGCGGGTCTCCATGCGCCAAACTGGCGGCGCAGGTAGATCATCAGTGCGGAAGCGGCAATGACCAGCAGAGCTGCTTCGTAGAGGTTCATAAGGACCGCAAAGCCTGTTCCAGATCGGCGATCAGATCGGCGGCATCCTCAATGCCCACCGAGAGGCGCAGGGTGCCCTCGCGGATGCCCAGGGCCTCGCGTTGCTGCGGTGTCAGGGCACGATGCGAGGAGCTGGCCGGATGTAGGATCAGGCTGAATACATCGCCGAGGCTGGTCACAGGACGGATTAGGCGCAAGCGCTCCACGAAGGCAAAGGCTCCGGCGCGGTCTAGTCCAGCGATCTCAAAGGCAATCATGCTGCCGAAGTGGTCTGCGCGGAAAAGCGCCTGTGCTCGTCCATAGCACTCATCTGTAGGCAGGCCGGGATAGTATACGCGGGCGATACGCTTCTGCCTGCTGAACCAGGCGGCGATCTCACGGGCGTTGGCGCAAGCCTGACGCATCCGCAGGGCCAGCGTGCGCATCCCGCGCAACGTCAGCCAAGCGTCAAAGGCGGAGGGCATAGCGCCAAGTAGACGGCGATGCTGATAGACGATCTGCATGAGGTCGGCCGGCCCCGCCACGACCCCGCCCAGTACGTCGCCATGCCCGTTGAGGAACTTGGTGCTGCTGTGGGCAACAACATCCGCACCGAGGGCCAGCGGACGTACCAGAAAGGGCGTGGTGAAGGTGTTATCCACCAGCAGACGTGCCCCTACTTCGTGGGCAGCTTTGGCGATAGCATCTACTGCCACCACACGCGCTAGCGGATTGGTGAGCACCTCACAGAGCACGCAGGCAGGTCGCATCTCGCGGATGGCTGCCCGTGCGGCTTCCTCATCCAGAAAGTCGACATAGT
>DAOTYL010000115.1:0-2499 GCA_034434955.1 Anaerolineae bacterium
GCCGACCCTCGCGATCTGGCCCCTGTTGTGGTCACCCCCGCCGTCCTGCCCGAATGTCTCGGCAGGGGCAAAGAATGCGGCTTTGAGGAGAAAATCGTGCAGGCCGCGCAGAAAGCCGCACAGGGCAAGGATGTGCTCTTGCTGGAGGGCGGCGGTAGCCTGCGCATGGGTTATGCCGTCGGGCTTTCCACTCCCCGTGTGGCGGAGCTGCTGGATGCTCAGGCGCTGGTCGTCGTGCGCTATGGAGGGCGCCTCAACCTGCTGGATGATGCCCTCACGGCACAGTTCCGCCTCGGCGAGCGCCTGCTGGGCGTCATCCTCAACCGCGTCCCCAAAGATGAACTGCCCTTCGTGGAGCAGCAGG
Organism: Anaerolineae bacterium; assembly: GCA_034434955.1. Lineage (GTDB taxonomy): Bacteria > Chloroflexota > Anaerolineae > Aggregatilineales > UBA3940 > DAOTYL01. The sequence goes on from DAOTYL010000115.1 coordinate 365, forward strand.
CTATCCCCTATCTAGAAGCAGAGGGCATCCCTGTATTGGGCACGCTCGTAGAGCGCCCGCAGTTGGCGGCTATCAGCATCGGCGAACTGATCCGTGCGCTGAACGCCAAAGTCCTCACCGCCGAGGCCCATGAAGACGCACTGATCGAGACGTTGATGGTAGGCGCTATGAGCGCCCAAGAGGCGCTCTCGCGCTTCCGCGTGCACCCCAATAAGGCGGTCATCACCGGCGGCGACCGCACCGATGTACAGCTTGCTGCGCTGGAGACTTCGACACTGGCACTGGTGCTCACCGGCAACCTACAACCCTCTGCGGCGGTGATCCAGCGTGCCAACGAGCAGGGCGTAGCCGTCCTGTTGGTGGGTGCCAACACTATGGAAACCGTCGAGACCATTGAGAGCCTGTTCGGCAAGACGCGCCTCGGCCAGCCGGAGAAGCTGGCACTTTTTGAGGCGTTGATGGCCGAATACGTAGATTACAAGCGCCTCTTCGGCCTGTTGGGGTTGTGATCGGTCTGCGCGGTGCTGATGCGCTTCCCTACCTGCCAGACGAATAATGGGCGGTTACCGCGCTGCCTATTCCATCAAGCGGCGGCAGGGATGAGGTTTTGAACACCGATAACCACATCATCGCGCTCTTTGCCGCGAATGCAGCCAGGAACAAGGTATCCTCATAGGCTGGCTCTAAGACACGCAGCGCCTGAGCGTCCGTAGGTGTGGCCAGCTTTACTATAAACAGAGGTGAGATCAGGTGGGGTGCTTACATCCCTTAACCTGTCCTTAATCTCCGGCTAAAAACAGCTTAATGCACGCCTTCTATCTTACTCGTTGTGATGGTCAAAAACCTAACCTATCAAGTCAAGAGGAGAAGGCATACATGAAGGCAAGTCGGTTCACTCTCATCTCAGCGTTGCTTGTGGTAGGTCTCTTTCTGGCCGCCTGCGGCGCGGCGACGCCTACGCAGGCCCCGGCTACCCAGCCGGCGGTTGAAACGCCTGAGGAGCCGGTTGCAGAGGCTACTGAAGAAGCGACGCCTGAGGAGCCGGCCGTCGAGGCCACTGAAGAAGCGGCGGTGGAGCTGGCTGGTGACATCCTGATTGACGGCTCCAGCACGGTCTATCCCATCACCGAGGCGGTGGCTGAGGAGTTCCTCGCTGTTGCGCCGCAGGTGCGGGTGACGGTAGGCATCAGTGGCACAGGCGGTGGTTTTCAGAAGTTCTGCAATGGCGAAACCTCCATCTCTAATGCTTCACGTCCCATCAAGGAGAGCGAGATCCAGGCCTGCCAGGCAAACGGCATTGAGTATATTGAGCTCCCCGTTGCCTACGACGGCCTCGCTGTGATGGTCAACCCCCAGAATGACTGGGTGGAATGCCTCTCGGTCGAGGAGCTGAAGAAGATTTGGGAGCCTGCTGCCCAGGGTGTGGTCACCAACTGGAATCAGGTGCGCCCAGAGTTTCCTAATGCGCCGCTGAGCCTCTACGGCCCGGGTGTGGACTCCGGTACCTACGACTACTTCACGCAGGCGATTGTAGGGGAGGAAGGTGCCAGCCGTGGTGACTTCACCGCCAGCGAAGATGATAACGTGCTGGTGCAAGGCATCGCCGGCGACCCCAATGCGCTGGGTTTCTTCGGCTTGGCTTACTACGAGGAGAACACGGATAAGCTGAAGCTGGTGGCCATTGACAACGGCAGCGGCTGTGTGTTGCCCTCGGCGGAGACTGTCAACAACGGCACCTACCAGCCGCTCTCGCGCCCCATCTTCATCTACGTGCGGGTCGATGAGGCCGAGCGTCCTGAGGTAGAGGCCTTCGTCAACTTCTATCTGGACAACATGGCTACCCTTGCTCGTGAAGTGGGATATGTGGAGCTGCCGGAGAGTATCGTTGAGCTCGCTAAGCAGCGCTTTGCCCAGCGGGTGACAGGCACGGTGTTCGGGCAGGGCTCAACGGTGGGTGTTTCACTGGAAGAACTGCTACAATTGGAAGGACGGTAAACCTGCCTGAAGAGTGATAGGCGGCTTAGTTGGTAGAACCTGAGGTAGGGGCACAGCTCCTGTGGGCTGTGCCTCTACCCCCTGTCACCATCATCGCGCAAGGGGGAAAAGTACATGGCTGCCGAATCATCAGAGGTGAG
>DAOTYL010000116.1:0-1945 GCA_034434955.1 Anaerolineae bacterium
GCGGCTTTCTGCGCGGCCTGCACGATTTTCTCCTCAAAGCCGCATTCTTTGCCCCTGCCGAGACATTCGGGCAGGACGGCGGGGGTGACCACAACAGGGGCCAGATCGCGAGGGTCGGCTTCCAGCGCCAGCACGTTGCGCACAAAGGTAGCATCCTCATCCACCACATAGCCACCCCATTGCGCCGCCTCGTAGCTGACGGGTTTCAGGTATCCTACGCGGTAGCCCTCCGCCTGCAGGCGCTTGCCGATGGCCAGGCAGATGGCCGTCTTGCCCGAGAAGTTCTCTATGGAGGTGATGTACAATGCCTTCATACTCTCTTCCCTTTGCGTGAGGCAGCCTTCTCTCCAGGCCGCCCGAGTTTACCTCGCCCCTGTAGGAGGGCCAACGATAGGGCTCAATCCTGCGTGCTGAGCACAAGCCGCATGTCAATTGCCACAGCGCCCTGCCCTTGTTCAAAGACCATAAGCGGGTTGATGTCCAGCTCCACGATCTCCGGAAAGTCCTGCACCAGTTGGCCGATGCGCAGCAGTGCATCCACGATAGCGGCCTTATCCACAGGCGGCCTCCCACGCACGCCGTCCAGCAGGGCACGGGCGCGGATCTCTTCCAGCATCTGCTCGGCCTCCTCCCGCGAGAAGGGTGCGATGCGGAAAGCCGCGTCTTTGAGGATTTCCACATAGATGCCGCCAAGGGCGAAGGTCACAAGGGGGCCGAACTGTGGATCGCGGTTCATGCCCACCAACACCTCCAGCCCGGGCGGGGTCATCTCCTGCACAGTGCAGCCCCAGATGCGCGCCCCCGGCACATAGCGTCCGGCGCGGTAGACCATGAGCTCAAAAGCATCGCGCACTTCTTGAGCGCTGCGCAGGCCCACACGCACGCCGCCCACATCGGTTTTGTGCAAGATATCAGGCGAGGCGATCTTGAGCACAACCGGATAGCCGATCTCCGCAGCGATCTGGACGGCTTCATCGGGTGTGGCAGCGAGGCGCGTCTCCGGGATGCGCAGACCGTAAGCCCGCAGGACTTCCCGCGCCTCAAAGTCGCCGATGGTGACGCGCCCCTCGGCGCGGGCCTTCTCAAAGACGGCAGCCACCGCTGCCGTGTCGGCCTCAATGTGCTCAAAGTTGGGCAAAGGCTGCGCTTGAGCGCGACGATACTCCGCCATGGCGCGGAAGGCCGAGACGGCCCGTTCGGGGAAGGGGTAGTTGGGCACGCCGCGTCGGGTAAGGATGTCAATGCCCCGGCTGACCTCTTTCTCGCCCATGAAGCAGGCAATGACGGGGATGTCCACACGGTCGGAGAGGTCGGCGACGGCCTGCGCCGTGCCCGGGATGTCGGTCATGGCCTGAGGGGTGAGGATGACAAGGATACCGTCTACATTGGGGTCGCGGCTGACAGTGTCAATGGCAAACTGGTAGCGGTCGGCAGCCGAATCGCCGAGCACATCCACCGGATTGGCCGCCGAGGCGGCATCGGGCAGGTAGCTCTCCAGTGCCTTGATGGTCTCATTCTCCAAGCGGGCCAATTGCAGGCCGCAGCGCTCAATGGCATCGGTGGCGAGAATGCCCGGCCCGCCCGCATTGGTGATGATGGCGATGCGGTCGCCCTTGAGCAGGGGCTGGTAGGCAAAGGCAAGGGCGTAGTCAAACATCTCTTCCATGGTGTGGGCGCGGATGATGCCCGCTTGCCGAAAAGCCGCCGCATAAGCTTGCTCCGAACCCGCCAGCGAGCCGGTGTGTGAGGACACCGCCCGTGATCCGGCCTGCGTGACGCCCGATTTGACGGCAATAATAGGCTTTTTCTTGCTTGCCACGCGCGCTACTTCGATAAAGCGCTGACCCTCTGGCACGCCCTCAATATAGGCCAAGATCACATTGGCGTTGGGATCGTCGGCCCAGGCCTGCAAAAGGTCGATCTCGCTCACATCAGCCTTGTTGCC
>DAOTYL010000117.1:0-11757 GCA_034434955.1 Anaerolineae bacterium
TACGCCTCGCTGGGTGACAGCGAAAGTGCCTTCGCCACGCTGGAACGATTTTCCACCGAGCACCCCGACCTGCCGCAAGCCCCCGATGCGCTGGTGCAGGCTGCGCAGCTGGCCGAGGCTATCGGCGACATCCCACGTGCCGCCGATTACTACCAGCGCCTCGCTGCCAACTTCCCCGCCGATGCTCGCGCCCCGCAAGGGCTGTTCCGCCTGGGCGTCAACGCCTACCGCATGGCAGACTTGACCACCGCCGAGGCGCTCTTCACCGCAGCCGTTGCCCTGCCGGCCATGGAGCGCCCGGCAGCTGGCTACCTGTGGCTGGGCAAAGTCTACATCGCCGCAGGGCAGACAGAGCAGGCCAATGAGGCCCTCGTCAACGCACAGACCGCCGAGCCACGCGGCTATTACGGCCTGCGTGCCGCCGACCTGCTCGCCGGACGTGCCCCACTGGCGCCGCCCAACGCCTTTGCTCTGCCTGAGACACTTGACGAGGGCCGCGCCGAGGCCGAGCAGTGGATCGTTTCCACCTTTGCCCTCGACATCGCCCCGCCGCTCGCCACCTCGCTGCGCGGCGACATCGCCGCCGACCCGCGCATGGTGCGCGCCCGCGAACTGTGGGATTTGGGGTTGATAGCAGACGCCAAAGAGGACTTTGAGGCGGTGCGCAAGGATTACGTCAACGACCCGCTGGCCTGCTACCAGCTGGCCATCTACTTCCGCGAGATCGGGCTGTACCGCTCTTCCATCCTGGCAGCGACACGCCTGCATGTGCTGGCCAACGTCAACCCGCTGGAAGGGCCGCTTTTCCTCGCCCGCCTGCGCTACCCCACCTACTTCTCCGACTTGATTCTTCAGTACGCCAGCCAGTACGGCCTCGATCCGCTGTTGCTGTTCGCATTGATTGAGCAAGAAAGCCTCTTTGAAGGCTTCGCCATCTCCAGTGCTTCAGCGCAGGGCCTCATGCAGATTTGGCCCCCCACCGGCGAGGACATCGCCGCTCGGCTCAACTGGCCTAACTACCGCGTCAGCGATCTGCAACGGCCCTACGTCAACGTGGCCTTTGGCACGCGGCTGCTAGCCGACGAGTTCCGCCGCTTCAACGGCGATCCCTATGCCGTGCTGGCCGCCTACAACGCTGGATCGGGCAACGCGCTCCATTGGCAGCAGGTTTCCGGCGGCGACCCTGACCTGTTTGTCGAGACGATCACACTGGCAGAGCCGAAGACGTATATCCAGCGCATCTACGAGCACTACACGGCCTACCGCGCCCTCTACGGCACTCCCTGACCAGAAGCCTCACCACCCGTTGATCTGCTTCAGCACCTCATCGTATAGGTCAGCGGCAGTGATAAGCTGACCGCCTTCCCTGGCATGGCCTGCGGCGAGGCGCAAGTCGCGGCGGAACTGCGCAGAGAGGTCAATGCCTGTCGCCTCGCGCGTCAATTTAATGGCATAGGCCGCATTGGCGATGCCGTAGACCGTCGAATGCGTGTCCAGCTCGGCAAAAAAGAAGGTACAGCTAGTGTACATACGCTGGCGGTAGAATTGCGCCTCAACCAGCGTCAGCAGACGCTCGGCTGTATCGCCATCTGCGCTAACAGACTGAGAGGCGAGAAACGCCTCGCGCGGGATGCGCCCCAACACCACCTCAATATAGGCGTTACGCAGGGCAAACGCATCCACGCCGTCCAGACGACGCACAAAGTCCTGATAGATGTCATCCAGTTCGGCGCGTGCGTTATCAAATGCCAGGCGCAGGGCGCCCTTCCAGCTCGAATCGCCCGGCGTGCAGGCGCAGCCGGTTACCCAGCGGGCAAGTCTGTGCTGGCAGCTCCAAGCGGTATCCTCCTTGACGGTAACCTCGCCCCGTGGCTCAACCATCCGCGCGTAGCGGTTCAACGTGATCACCTCGTAGCCAGCGGCACGCGCTTCATAGGTCAGCAGCCAGTACAGGAACTGCTCCTCACCCGGCCAGTGGTGGCCGAACGTCTCGCCATCGGTGGCGATGAGCGTCAGCGCCCCGGCCTCGCGCCGACGGGGGACAAGCACCGCCCGCGCCCAGCGTCCTGCTCCGCCGAAGTGCCCTAGATTGAAGGCAATATCGTTAGAGAGGCGCTCATCGCGCACAAACACTTTGATGCGTCCCCCGCTCGGCAGGCGCACCCAGTATGGCCCTGCTCCCGCACCTTTGCCCTCCACCTGACTTTCGGTGAGGATCGTCCACTCCACTCCCTGGGCTGCTAGCACCTCCAGCGTTTCGAGGTCGACCGCCATTTCGGGCAGCCACATGCCCTGCGCCGCATGGCCAAAGCGATGCTCAAAGGCAGCCATGCCCCACATGACCTGCGTCACTTTGTCCTCATAACGCACCAGTGGCAGGATGACGTGATGCACCGGCTGGGCGACGGCGTTGCCCACGCCATACCGTCGCAGATGTTTGGCATCGGCCTCAATGATGCGCCGATAGGTTTCCGGCGCATTTTCCGCCAGCCAGCGTGCCAGCGTCCCGCCGATGTTGAACGAGATCAGGTCAAAGTTGCCGATGGTGGCATTGGGAGCGTAGCATTCGTGCGTGATGCGTTCGTTCCAATTGCGGAACGGGGCAGCATCGTGCTCTACCAACGGCTCATTACTGAACGGATTGCCACGTGGGGGCTGATAGAAGTGGCCGTGAATACACAGGTATTTGGTGTCGGTCATCCCTATCTCTCAGACGTAGAAGCGTTCAACTCCCTTCAGATTGTAGCACCCCCAGCCTTTGCAGGGCGAAAAGCCTCTTGATTCAAGCAGCAGTGGGAGAGCGGGGCTAGAAGCGCTCGATCTCCCGCGAGGGGACAGTCGCATGAGCGGCGATCTCTGCCTGCCGGAAATCGTCTACATCCAGATCGGAGCCGATAGCTGCCCCTCGCCCCACCACGATTCCGTTGGGCAGGTGCGTGTTCTTGCCGATGGTCACGATCCCCAAATCGGGCGCATCGGCGACGATCTGCCCTACCCGTGCGTTGTGGCCGATCACGCAGTTTTTGTCGATCACCGCCCGTTCCACCACTGCCCCGGCCTCGATGTAACTGTCGGTCATGATCACCGACTCGCGTACTACCGCATTGGGGCCTACATACACCCCGGGCGAGAGTACCGAACGCTCCACCCGCGCCCCACCTGCAATCACCGAGCCATCGGTGATTAGGCTGTCCACCACTACTGCTCCCGCTTCAATGCGCACCGGCGGACGCTCTTCACTGCGGGTGTGGATAACCCACGATCGATCGGTCAGATCGAGGGCGGGGGGATGCGCCACAAGGTCCATGTGCGTTTCCCAATAGGCCTCAATGGTCCCCACGTCCACCCAATAGCCGCTGAAAGGATAGGCATACACGCGCATCTTCCCCTCCACCATACGCGGCAGGACATCCTTCCCGAAGTCGTGCGAGGAAGTGGGGCGCTGCGCATCCTCGGTCAACACACGAGAGAGCACCTCCAGATTGAACAGGTATACACCCATAGAAGCCAGCGTGCCGCGTGGCTTGGCCGGTTTCTCGTAGAAAGCGCGGATACGGCCGTCCTTATCCACTTCCACAATGCCAAAGCGCGAGGCCTCCTCCGGCGACACGTTGATCGTGCAGATCGTGGCATCGGCCCCGCGCTCGCGGTGGAAGTCGATCAACTTGGCGTAGTTCATCTCATAGACGTGGTCACCAGAGAGGATTAAGATCAGCTCCGGATTGCCGTGCCGCACAAAATTGAGGTTCTGATAGACGGCATCCGCCGTGCCGGTGTACCAATCTGCGCCCGGACGGCCTGTATAGGGCGGCATCAGGCGCACGCCTCCCGCGAAGGTGCGGTCTAGGTCCCAGGGGCGACCATTGCGGATATGTTCGGCCAGCGAATGGGGACGATATTGCATCAGGACCATCACATCATAGAGGCCGGAGTTAACGCAGTTGGAAAGCGTGAAGTCGATAATGCGGTATTTACCTGCGAAAGGGACCGCCGGCTTGGCCCGCTTGCGCGTCAGCACGCCCAGCCGCTTCCCTTCCCCGCCTGCCAGAATCACGGCACGCACGTTCATGGCGTGATGACCTCCTAGAAACCAAGCTACCTTCGGACGAGTTCCCCCTCACTTCCCCTTGTAACGGTGATGCAACGCAACAGCCTCGCGATAGAGTTCAACATACCTTTGGGCCGAGGCTTCCCATGAAAAATCGCGCAGCATAGCTCGCCGTTGACGCTCACGCCACTCCTCAGGTCGATCGAAGTACACCTCCAGCGCACGGCTGAGTGCCTCCTGCAAGGCGCCCGCTTCATAAGGGCGGAACAAGAACCCTACATCCGGAGCGACACTATCGGCCAGCCCGCCTACCTCACGCACCACCGGCAGTGCTCCATAGCGCATGGCGATCATCTGCCCGATACCGCACGGCTCAAACAGCGAAGGCATGACGAACAGATCGCATCCGGCGTAAATGCGCTCGGAGAGCGGCTCGTCGAAGACCAGACGCACCGCCGCTTTAGTCGGGAAATCATGCCCCAGCCACCAGACGTCACTCTCGTAGCGGTACTGCCCCGCACCCAACAGCACAAACTGCATCTCGGCGTGGCTCAACATATGGCGCATGGCCGGGACAAGGATGTCCACGCCTTTTTGCTCCACAAGGCGCATCACCACGCCCACAAGCGGCACATCGGCGCGTTGCGGCAATCCTAGCTCAGCCTGCAGCGCCAACTTGTTCCGCACACGCCGCTCCAGCGAGTCGACGTCGAAGCGTTGGGCGATGTGAGGACTGGATGCCGGATTCCAGCGCCGCGTGTCAATCCCATTGAGGATGCCCACCAGCCGCGCCGAACGTGCATGCAGCAGCCCATCAAGGCCAAAGCCACCTTCAACGGTGACAATCTCCTCGGCATAGCGCGGGCTGACGGTGCTCAGCATGGTGCTATAGGCCAACCCGATGGCTAAACAGTTGTCCATGCGGCCCGCTGCAGCCAACAGCGGATGATCCACCGGCGGCAGGCCCGCCCGAGCCAGATGCCAGCCTACTCCCCACCCCTGATACCGCATGTTGTGGATGGTCAACAATGTGGCGGCATGGGCCAGCGCGGTGTCATCGCCATAGAGGCGCTGGAGTAGATACGGCACCAGCGCCGTATGCCAATCGTGCACATGGAAGAGATCGGGCTGCCATCCCTCTTCCTCCCCCAAGCGTCGTGTCCACTGCAGCACCGCCGCCGAGAAGAACAGGAAGCGCCCGACATCAATGCCCTCGTCTTCGTGGTAGATGAAGCGCTCATGGCCGGAGAAGAAGGGAAAGCCACGCAGGAAATAATACACTACGCCCTCGCGCACCGCGTGCGCCACTTCAACGTGCGCCGTTCCGCCATCCCAGGGCATCTCAAAGGTGGCACGCCGCTCAATGCCAAAAGCGGCGTCATCCACCACACCGTGATGCGGCAAGGCCACGCGCACCACATGGCCTAGACTGCCAAGTGCGTGCGGCAGGGCGCCGATCACATCCGCCAACCCGCCAATCTTGGCGAATGGGGTGCACTCCGCAGCGACAAAGAGGACATTCACCCTGTTCCTCCCACACCCCGTGCCGGTCAGCGCGGCGCGAACCAGCGGTAATCTATATCGGGGAAGACCTTATCTACTTCGTATAGCTCATCGGCGAGGCGGCGGTCAGGCTGGCCGCGTTCCAGCGACGCCGCCAGCGCTTCAAAGCGCTCCACATGCCGCGTGAAGCGTCGGATGGCATACTCCCGCGCCTGTCCGGTCGTCACAAGGAACGGCCAGTCGCTCGCCTCAAGCAGCAACAGCTCACGTGCTGCCTGATTGAGCACCGCTTCCTCATCCGGCGTGGGGTGGGGAAAGCGCTGAACCAGTGCCTCCATACGCGCCTCGGCACTGTGGATCGGCCCCCACATCCAATGTGTGTCGTGGTTATCCCACGTCCAGTGATTGCCGCCCATGCCCCATGAGCTTTCGGGGATGTGTAGCACGTCTTGAGGGGGGTGCTGCTCGACGAAGTCACTGGCCGTTGTCAGCTCCACTGCCGGATCGTCGGCCAGCAAGCGCAGCACCTGCTTGATCCACTCCACGCCCTCAAACCACCAGTGGCCGAACAACTCCGTATCATAGTTGGCGGCGATGAGGCCAAAGCGCCCCGTCTCGGCATGGAACTGCTTGAGGCGATCCGAGACCAGCCAAGCAAAGTGGCGTGCGTGTTCCCCCACTTTATAGGCCGCCCAATCAGGATGGTAAGCATCCTTGAATCCCAAGTCCACCCGTGCGCCGGTGACGCGCCAGTACTGGAGGCCGGAAATGCCATCTTTCTTGTGGAACTCACGGTAGTCGTAATCACCGGGATAGCCCCACTCTGCCGACCACACCTGCATCCCTGTGCGGTTGTCGCGCCCGATCACCGCTACGCCGGAATGCTGTCTGGCGTCTTTGCCCGCCGCCGTATCCGAGACATAGTAGGGCAGGAACGTCGTCGCCTCACGCGGCGGGATGGCTTCCTGCACGGGGATGACATAACGGCGCTTGATCTCGCCATATGGCCCGATCGCATCGCCGGCGGCCACGCCTACCGGCTGCCCTCCTTCGATAGTGTGCGTCTCGCTGAAGAACAGCCCAATGCCCAGCTCGGCTAGAAAACGCTCGAGGCCGGGGCGCAACCTGCCGCTCTCATCAATATAGGCCGGACGGTAAGCGCACTCCGGCAGCCAGATGGCGCGTGGCAGGCGTCCAAAGTGCCGCCGATAGGCCTCAACGCCCATCTTGATCTGCCCGTAGATGGATGAGTCGCGGCTCAACAGTGGCAGGTAGCCGTGTGTTGCGGCACTGGTGACGATCTCTATGTACCCTTCGTCCTGAAGTCGGCGGAATGCCCCAACCAGATCGCGACCGTAGGTCTCATCAAAACTGCGCTTGATGTGCTCAAACCACTCCGTGTAAAAGCGGGCCAGATAAGTCATGTGTGCGTCGTCTGCCTTTTCAAAACGCGCCACATCGGCCTTGGCAAGGCGGATTTTCTCCTCCAGATACTCGTCAAGGTGATCCTTCACGTCCGCATCGGCCAGCTGCTCAACAAGGATCGGTGTTAGGCCGATGGTCAAGCGGAAGGGCACACCCTCTGCTTTCAGTTCGTTTAGCGCGTTCAGGAGGGGGATATAGGTCTCCGTAGCTGCCTCGTGGAGCCATTCCTCGCCGTGCGGCCAACGCCCAGCCATCCGCGCATAGGGCAGGTGGCTGTGCAGGACAAAGGTGAATGCGCCAATGGGGTTCATCTTGCCTTCCTGTGCTGAGGGCTGTCTGCACGCTGATCGGTGCGCGATGGGGCCAGATCGCACCGCTTGTAATCTATTCTAGCACAGGATGGATGCTTACGTCCCTGCTCCTTCGCCACAGGCAGGGAGAAATGTGCAGGGGCGATTCTTCAATCGCCCCTGCACAAGTAGAGCCGTAAAATGCTGCGGGTCAACGTCACACCGCTGGTGCGGAGGGCGCACCGCTGCGGGCGAGCCAATCGCGCACCCAGCGCCCCAGATAAGGATACTCATAATCCACACCGTTGGCCGTCTGCACCGTCGCGGCGATGGAGAAACCGCCGATGACGAACGGCATAGCGATCAGCACGAACACCACCAGCAGCGTCAGCAGCAGGGCGATGGGGATCAGGATCAAGCCGATCAAGATCACGATCAGCAGCGCAGTGATCAGCCACACCGCCACCAACACCGCCACCGCGGCGAGGATCGCCGCAAGGAAGCCCGCTGTCACCACTATCTGCAGCGCAAAGGCCTGCGCCGCATGATAGGCCACATATGGCGACCTGTCTTTATAGGAGAGATAAATCGCCAGCGGCAGGAATACCAGCAACAGGCCGCCGATCCCCACCGAGGCGACGCTTACCAGCAGCGTCAGCAGGGTGCTGATGTGCGCCAGCGCTGCCCAGGTACGCTCATCCGAAGTCGTCACAGGATGAGAAGGCCGCCCTTCCACCACACGGAATTCGCTCATGGCCTCACTCCGGCTTGCAGGATTGCCATATACCAGTACGCACACCGGCCGGAAGGGTTGCAGCCCCGCCTTTCGCACCGGACGGTTATGAGTATACTGAAGCCGAACTATCCTATCTGCGAGGCTTGTACCTATGGCTATTGAGCGCATCCTCTGCCCCTCATGCGGAGCAGCCAAGTTCGAGCGTGATGCGCAGGGCAACCTCATCTGTTCCTACTGCGGCGCCCTTTACAAGGCGGCGGGCGACGAAATCCTATGCCGCGTCTGCGGCACGCTCAACCCTCCGCAGGCACAGCGCTGCATGATCTGCGGGGTGCTGTTGGGGCGGCAGTGCCCGGCCTGCACCTACATCAACCCCCCCAACGCCGAACACTGCGAGGAGTGTGGCACACCGTTGGATACGCTGGCTTCTATCATCACCCGCGCCCGCGAGATCGGCGAGGACAGCGCCGTGATCCGCGGCGAGCGCCTGACGGCCACCAAACACGCCGACCTCGCCTATATGTATGAGCAACGCACTCGGCTGGAGGCCGAAGAGCGAGAGCGGCTGGCTCGCTTAGGCTTTCAGCGCCTGCTAGCTGAGCGTCAGCAGCGTCTGCTCGTGACGCTCGTATTAAGCGGGCTGATCCTCCTTCTCGGCATTGGCTGCGTGGCGGCCCTGATCTACTGGCTCTTTTGATGCTGGAAAGCCTCAGAGGCGCTCACTCCACCGTCACGCTTTTGGCCAGATTGCGCGGCTGATCCACATCCGCCCCACGCCGCACCGCGATGTGGTAGGCCAACAGTTGCAACGGCACCACGTTGACCACCGGCGCAAGTAGCTCCGGCGTTCGCGGCACATAGAGAACGTGATCGGCTTTCTGGGCGATCAGGTTATCGCCCTCTGTCGCCAGCGCAATGACGATCCCGCCCCGCGCCTTGGCCTGCTCTACCTGTGAGAGCATCTTGTCGTACACATGATCTTGTGTTGCGATGGCCAGCACAGGCATATGCTCGTCAATCAGCGCGATAGGGCCGTGCTTCATCTCACCTGCCGGATACCCCTCCGCGTGGATGTAGCTGATCTCCTTGAGCTTCAGCGCTCCCTCCAGGGCGATGGGGTAATTGATACCGCGCCCTAGATAGAGGAAGTTGGAGCAGGTGTAGAAGCGCTGCGCCAGCGCACGCACCTCTTCATCGCGGTCAAGAACAGAGCCGACCAGATCGGGCAGCAGTGCTAAGTCGGCGACCGCCCGCCGCAGCGTGGCTGTCTCCTGTGTGCCCCGCAGCTTGGCCAGATAACAGGCCAACAGGTACTGATCCACGATGGAGGTGGTGAAGGCTTTGGTGCTCGCCACGCCGATCTCCGGCCCCGCCTGCATGGCGATGTAGCCATCGGCCAGCCGCATGGCTTGGCTGCCAATAGCGTTGACAATGCTCCACAGCAGTGCGCCCTTGGCGCGGGCTTCCTCCATGGCGGCCAGCGTATCCACCGTCTCACCCGATTGGCTGATCGCCAGCACCGCCAAGGTGTCATCTAGGATGGGATCGGCATAGCGAAACTCCGAGCCGATGGCCACTTCCACCGGAACGCGGGCGATGCGTTCGATGATCGTCTTGCCCACCAGCCCGGCATAATACGATGTACCGCAGGCGACGATCACCAGGCGGCTCAGCCGCTGCGCCACCTCCGGCGTGAGGTTCAGCTCCGGCAGGGTGACGCACATCTTCTCAAAGTCCACCCGCCCCCGAATGGTGTCCGTCAACGCACGCGGCTGCTCAAAGATCTCCTTCTGCATGAAGTGCTTGTACTCGCCTTTGGCGGCGCTCACCGGGTCCCAGGGGATGGTGTGCGCCTGCAGCATCACAGGCTGACCATCATCGAGGCGGCGCACACGGTAGCCGCCGGCTGTGACGGTGGCAACCTGCCGCGACTCCAAAAACACCATCTGCCGCGTGTGAGAGAGAATGGCCGGGATGTCCGAGGCAACGAACATCTCCCCGTGCCCAATGCCCAGCGCCACGCCGCCCGCATTGCCGATACGGCAGGCTACAAGGCGGTCGGGTTCACGGCGACTGAAGGTCACGATCGCCTGTGCGCCCTTCAGCAGCTTGAACGCCTCACGTGCGGCCTCTTCCAGCGGCTTGCCCGCCGCCAGATAGCGTTCGATGAGGTGGACGATCGTCTCGGTATCTGTGTCGCTCTTGAACTGCACGCCTTCGGCCTCCAGCTCGGCACGCAGCTCTAGAAAGTTCTCCACGATGCCGTTGTGCACCACCACCACATCGCCCGTCATGCCGACATGGGGATGGGCATTGCGCTCGCTAGGTGCGCCGTGCGTCGCCCAGCGCGTATGGCCAATGCCCAGATTCCCGCTCACCGGACGTTCGCGCACCAGCCGCTCCAGCGCTTCTAGTTTGCCAACATCACGCCGTATTTCGATACGGCCATCCTGCAACACAGCCAGCCCCGCCGAGTCGTAACCGCGATATTCCAGATTCTTCAGCCCCTCAAGGATGATGGGCGTGGCATCTCGTGGGCCAATGTAGCCGACAATCCCACACACAGGCCACTCCTTTCGGTGAAGAGAGTAGTCGCTCCGGCAGCAGGCATGAAAGGACCCTATGCCGGATGATAGGCATGTTCCGTTTTCTCTTCGTCACTATGGGACACTTGCCACGACCGGCCTGTTTTGTGCCGTGCGTTGCCACACGGGTTTGTCAGCCCGGCCATTCTCTATGCGGGGAAACTGCGGACGGTGGCACGTCCGGGCGGCATCCGCTGATCGCTCGATTTTCGGCAGCAGGATGGAGACATCCTGCCCCTTAGCCCCACCTCGCGGTGGGGAACCGCCTCCTCGTCAGCCTACGCGGAGCACCCACGCAGGCCCATGCGCTGGCTTCCCCGTGAGCATAGGTCACTTGTACGCCAATAGCACCTCCTTCACACGGGTTATGGCAGGTGGAAGTATACCCGCATCTTCGCTGTGATGCGAACTGCGCTTCTCGTTTACGGCGCAGGGACCCACTCCCCGCCCGCGATCATGTAGAATGAGGGGCCGGTGGTGCTACATTCGCCGACCTCGTTGCAGCCGATCTCGCCAGTGAGGCCCGGGTAGCCTTGCAAAGTGCGCACCGTCTCCACCAGTGCCCCGCGCGGCACATACAGGTTGCCGTCTGCGCCGAGGATCGCCACCCGCTTGACGGCGTAGATCAGCACACCAACCGCATCATAGCCGTGCCACGTGTAGGGGCTGAACGCCCCGGGCGCAACGCCGTAGCGCTCCGTGTACAGCGCGTCGAAATTGCGCTTGGCGTCCGAATCGGGCGGCAACAGGGAGGCCGCATAAGCCCCCTCGCCGTTTACGCCGGTGGAAACCAGAAAGTTCTCGCCAAATGTGCCATCGCATCCGAAGAAGATGGGGCCTGCTGCTTCTGCCTCCGGCGTGCCCTCGGTGAGCGCACCTCCGCTGCGCAGCTGCGCCAGCTCGTTGACGATGGCGATGGCCACGTTATCGTAGCCGCCGTAATAGATCGCTTCAGGCTCGGCGGCAAGGATGCCCGCCAGCGTCTCCGTCAGATCGCCGTCTGCCTGCTCGATGACCGCCTGCGCCACGATCTCGCCACCGCGCCGCTGGAAGTTGTCGGTCACCATCTCCGCCAGCGCCTGCCCATAAGGTTGGCCATCGTGGATCACCGCTAGGCGCCTTACCTGCAGCTTATCAAACAGATAGGCGGTGGCATACTCAGCCTGCACC
>DAOTYL010000118.1:0-2852 GCA_034434955.1 Anaerolineae bacterium
GTCGCGGTGCTCAAATCCAGCCTTACCGATCCGATTTGGGATTATGTCGCTTTGGGGCACATCCATTACCATCAGGACCTCAACCCACATGGCTACCCGCCGGTGGTCTATCCGGGCAGTATTGAGCGCGTGGACTTCGGCGAGGAGCACGACCCCAAAGGTTTCTGTTGGGTGCAGCTTGTTCGTGGAGCCACCACCTATGAGTTTGTGGAGCTGCAAGCGCGGCCCTTTGTCACCATCCGGGCAGACGTGCGCGGCCAGACCAACCCCACGCAGGCTATCGTAAGTGCTATCGCCCAGCATCCTATTGATGGAGCGGTGGTGCGCCTGATCGTCACCGCAACAGCCGAGGAGAAGGCACTGATCCGCGATCGGGAGATCGCAACGGCGCTACAGCCGGCGGCCTTTGTTGCTGCTATCCAGTACGATGTGGAGCGCTCGACGCGGCTGCGTCTGGGTGTTGAGCACCCTGAAGAGCTGGGGCCGCTGGAGTTGCTGGAACGCTATCTACAGACGAAGGAAATTGCTCCGGAGCGCATCAACGTGCTGCGGGACTATGCAGCAGTCCTCTTCGCCGAGGGGGATGAGAGCGCATCGGAGGGGTAAAAGCATGGAATGCCCCAGGAAGGAATCGAACCTTCAACCTACCACTTAGGAGGCGGTCGCTCTGTCCATTGAGCTACTGGGGCGTCTGAGGCGATTATAACAGGGGCATACGAGGGCTGCCAGCAGCCGCATGTACGGTTTTTCCCTATGCAACAGCGACCGTTGAGAGAGGGCGACCGCCTACGGCGTCGCTACGTCATCACGCAGATCAGCCACCTGAGCAATGCAAGTGTGCTCTATAAGGCATTGGATGAAGGGGCGCATCCTGCTCGCCACTGTGCGATTAAGGAGCGCGCGATCGAGGCGCTGGGGGCCGACCGTGCAGCGGCCGTCGCAGCCTTTCTGCACCGTTCGGCGCGGCTGACGGCGCTGGCCCATCCGGCCATCCCGCCCGTTTTGGATTATTTCGTTGAGGACGATCGCACTTACCTCGTCACGGATTTTGTGGAGGGGCGCGACCTCGAGGAACTGCTCTACGATCCGGATGTGGAGTTCACTCCTGCGCAGATAGTGAAGTGGGGGATTGAGCTATGCGATGCGTTGCATTATCTGCATACCCGCTTCCCTGAGCCGCTCATCTTCCGTGACCTCAAGCCGGCCAATCTGATCGTCAGCCCGCAGGGGCGCATCTGGCTCGTCGATCTGGACACCATAGCCCACCCCTCCGATGCACTAGCCGAACCTCCGCTAGGTACGGAAGGTTATGCTGCGCCGGAGCAATATGAGGGCATAGTATCCCCCGCTATTGATATTTATGCGCTGGGTGTCTGCCTTTACCACCTGCTGACGCGCCGCGACCCACGTCTGGAGCCGCCTTTCTCTTTTGCGGAGCGTTCGCCCCGTTCCCACAACCCTGATGTTCCGGAGGCGCTAGCTGCCGTGGTGATGCGCGCACTGTCTCTCGATCCTGTCGCACGCTTTGCCAGCGCCGCCGAGATGGCCGCCGCGCTCCAACAGCTCATGCTGGAAGAGAAGGCAGCCTCCGGTACCCCTTCCGAATAGCACTTTTTACCTACTTGCCAGTTCCGCTGATGTGCGGTTAGGATATAAGTGTCAAACATTTTATTTTGGATGGAGGGAGTTGAATTATGTTGTTTATGCCTCGTGAAGAAGGCCAGGGCCTGGTTGAGTATGCGCTCATCCTGGTGCTGGTCGCCATCGTGGTGATCGTCATTTTGGCCCTGCTGGGGCCGGCGATCGGTAACGTGTTCAGCAACATCATCAACGCTATCTAGTCCTGTAGCATACAGGGGAAGCGGGGTGACATAACAGTCACCCCGCTTCGTTTTTCTCAATTTGCGGCCGGAATAGAGTCCACCCGCTTTCCTTGCGTTGGCGCGTTTTGAGCCTATACTTAATTTTGTTGAAAAAATGGGCCATTCTGACACAAAGAGAGTGAAACCATTGAAAGCCCTTTCTTATTCTTGTGGAAGCAGGCAAGGTTTGCGACGCTATGTAATGCTGGTCGCTGCTTTGTGCTTCCTTGTGATGGGGACGGGCGTGGCGCAGGCGCAGGATGCTGTGCCACCGGTCCCACTGCCCCCAGGCGGACGTGAAAGCCCCTTGCGCTTCATGGTTCCTCACCCCAGGGTATTGGAGCAGGTTAACTTGCCTACTTTGATGGCAGGTTTTCCCTCGCTTGACCCTGACCTTTCGTTCTCACCCGGGCCGCGCATGCCGCTGCCGATTCAGCAGGATGGAATAGCGGCTTCAGCAGCGGCGCTGCCCAGTCCCTTCCGCACGCTGGCGATCTTGGTGGAGTTCAACGATAACGTCCATCAACCTTCTATCCCCCTCACCCAGTTTGATACACTGCTCTTTGGTACATCGGGCGCGACCCTGCGCACCTACTACAAAGAGGTTTCCTACCTCCAGCTTGATATTGTGACGCTCAACTTGCCCAGTGCGTTGGGCTGGCGGATGGCTCCGCAGCGCTATAGCTACTATGTAGCGGGGCAGTACTGCTTTGGTGGATATCCCCACAACTGCCAGAAGCTAGCTGAAGACGCCGTCGCTTTGGTGGATAGCGTTGTGGACTTCTCGCAGTATGACAACAACGGCGACGGTTGGGTGGACACGGTTTTCATCATCCACGCTGGCCAGGGGGCGGAGTTCACAGGCAATCCCAACCACATCTGGTCGCACTCATGGTGGACGCAAAACTACCCCTACCTTGATGGCGTGTGGATCGGTTCTTACACCGCCGAGCCGGAGTACTGGGGAACGCCGGGCGATATGACACACGG
>DAOTYL010000119.1:0-3490 GCA_034434955.1 Anaerolineae bacterium
ACATACCTTCACAGGACACATACTTGTACAAACTTTGCTAATCCCACCTTTGTCTAACCTAGCGCTTCCTCTGATAACTCTTATGATATGCTGGTTCTACGAACCCTATTCCAAAAACCACTCCATCTTGTTGACCTTCGGGATTGTCCTAGTGCTACATGTGGTTGCCGCACTAATGTTAATTCTTTTCATCGTGATCCCTGTCTTGCTTATAGCATTATTATTATTAGCAATTCTCGTAATAAATAATTTGCACTTTGCACTGACGCCTACGGAGCAAGAGCCACGAAATAGCGTAGTGTAAGATAGGCTAATCCATCTGTGTACAATTCTGGCATCTGAAGCAGAAACTCCCATGCGTCTCTCCCGCCTCTTTGGCCGCACCCTGCATGAGGCCCCCGCCGATGCCGTCCTGCTCAGCCACCGCCTCGCTCTGCGTGCCGGACTAGCGCATCCCCTTGCCCCGGGCCTGTGGGGATACCTGCCCCTGGGCTGGCGCGTCATGCGCCGCTTGCAAGCCCTTTTGCGTGATGTACTAGAAACGCTGGGCGCACAGGAAATACACCTGCCCTCTTCCGCTGGCGACACCGCCGCATCCATCGCAATGCTGGCGATGCACGAGGTGCAGAGCTACAAGGACCTGCCCCGCACGCTTTATCAGTTTGCCACCCGCATCCACGAAGACATCCCCGCACGCGGCGGACTGCTCGGCCTGCGTGAGGCACATGTGCTGGACGTCTTCTCTCTGCACACCAAGACGGATGAGGACGCTCCACCCAGCGCAGTGGTGCAAACGCTCGTTGAGGCGCTGGCCCGCTGCGAGCTCCCCATCCTGACAGTGGAAGCCGGAGAAGGTGCACAGGCTCTAGTGCTGCCCTTCGAGCAGGGAGAAGAGCGCTTTGTGCGTTGCCCCTCAGGCGACTATGCCGCTCTCCTTGAGGCAGCGGTTTTTACTCGCACTGAGGCCCGCTACGGCGATCCCCTACCGCTGCAGAAGGTCGCCACACCACATTGCCCGACCATCGCCGACTTGTGTGCCTTCCTCAATATCCCCCCGCAGCGCACACTGAAGGCCGTCTTTTACAGCGCCGAGGGTGGAGAGGCGCTCGTGCTGGCCATGCTGCGCGGCGATCTAGAGGTGAGCGAGGGGCGGCTGAAAGCGCTGCTGGGCATCAAAGCGCTGGAAGCAGCGACTGAGGAGCAGATCGCAGCGGCAGGCGCACAGCCCGGATACGCCAGCCCCATAGGTCTGCGCGTACGGCAGATGGGCGAGGCAGATGGCGTGATCGTCATCGCCGATGAGTCGCTGCTGGGGATGTCCAACTTTGTGACGGGAGCCAACGAAGCAGGCTACCACGTCATCAACGCCAACTACCCCCGCGATTTTGCCGTGACACAGGTTGCGGCCATCGCCGAGCCGCCTGAGGGTGCGCCTTGTATCCGCTGCGGTGGCAGTCTGCACATCGAATCGGCCGTCGTGCTGGGGCGCTGCAGATGGGCTGACATGCTCGCCGAATCCGCCGGCGCAAGATACGTGGACAAGCACGGACAAGCACAGCCGATAGGATTAGGCATCTGCCGCCTTGAATTGGACCGCTTGCTCGCTGCCATCCTTGAGACCCACCACGACGAGCACGGCATCCTCTGGCCGCCTGCTCTCGCCCCCTTCGAGGTGCATCTGGTAGCCATCGCCAAAGACCCCGCCCCTCAAGAGGTTGCCGAGCGCCTGTACGCCGACCTCAATGCGGCGGGAGTGGCCGTGCTGTACGACGATCGCAACCTTAGCCCGGGCGTGATGTTTGCCGATGCCGACCTTATCGGCATCCCCCTGCGCGTGACGGTCAGCGAGCGCAGCCTACAGGCGGGAGGCGTGGAGGTAAAGTGGCGTCACGCAGCAGACCGCGCCATCCTAACGTTGGATGGCGCGGTACAAACGATCTTTGAGATGGTGCGCGGCAGTGGATAGGCTAGGCGGGTGTGACAACACCCGAAATGCTCAGCGTGCCGTCTTCCACCACAACCTCGGTGAACGTGGCCTCCACACCAGCTGCGGCGCGTTCCCGTGCGCCGCTAATGGCCGCCACCAGCGCCGTTGAGGCTACGTTGAGCACTTCCTCTGGTATGGACGGCAAGCCCTCGGCCTCCACGCTCACAACTTCCGCCACCAGATTGCCCTCAGCGTCAATGGATGGCGCAAAGACCACACTGGTAGGTGTGGGAATCTCCTGCTCACCTGAACGCAGCATGAGCGTGAAGTTAAAGGTGATCTGCCCCTCCTCAAGGGTGACGGCCACATCGCTGAACGTCTCCGCCAAGTCCGTTTCGGCCAGGTAAGTAGCGATCAGCGCCGCAACTTCCGCCTCACCGGTGATCACCGTAAAGGGTACGCCCGGCTCCAGCGCGTAGGCGCTGCTCCACGCTTCAGAGAGCGACTCGGCGCTGCCTTCGAGCGCCTCAAAGACCACCGGCTCGCCCTCTGGAGTGGGCGCCTCGGTTGCCTCTTCTGCCGGTGGGCGTGTAGGAAACATCATGGCGGGCGCGGTCACAGGCGGCAGGGTAGGAATAATCGTCGGCTGCCCGCCGCCAGCCGGCTGTTCTCCGCCGCCCCCAACGGTCACTTGAGGCTCGGGACGGCTAGGGGCGGGGGTAGTGCTTGGCGCACATGCCGCCAGCGTCAACGCCACCACCACGACGATCACGATCAACAGACTGCTTCGACTGGTCATGGTTCTCTCCACTCCTCCGTTGGGCTGGTCTCACATGGCTTCCGTTGGGGATTCTGCGCCCCGGAACGCCACAATTTGACCGATATAACACATCAGAGCCTGCCAAAGTGACGGATGCCGGCGGCTCGTTTGCCAGACGGTAGGCTCTAACGAGGATCAGGAAAAGGCGGGCTCGCAACCCGCTCTGCGCCTCTATATTATAAATCCGTTCTGCCCCACGCAAAATCAACCGCAATGTTTCAGCGCATGCGACTCGGCGATGAACTGAGCAGGGGGAGGTGTGCATGCCTCAGCGCCGGGTGAGGGCGTTGGCAGTGATAGTAGGCGAGGTAGTCCTCCGCGCGGCGCTGGGCGAGGGCGAGGTCGCTGCGCTTGAAGGGGGTGCGTCCGAACTCCTCTCGGCGCAGCGTACCGTCCATGGCGACCTCCGTGATGGGAGAGTGTTCTTCAATACCCCTACTCTATCACGGAGTCGCATTTTTATTGAGAATAGTGCGCCAAAGCAGGGCGGGAATCTCCCCATCTCAACCGCTGAGAAGCAGTGGCCTTACCACCGCGAACGCAATGCTTTCTAGAACGGCGTCCGTATCTCTGGAAGCAAGGGCGGCAGATCGAACGCCCATAGCGCCCCATCCTGTGCGTTGAGGAAGACCACATAATCGCCCCGGGGCGAGACGCTCCAGTAGCCCGCCGAAACGCGGAAGGGGAAAGTTTGCGCATCGGTTAGGGCGGTCATCTCGCCGCTGACGGCGTCAAACTGAAGC
>DAOTYL010000120.1:0-3668 GCA_034434955.1 Anaerolineae bacterium
GTTCCTACAGCAGTGATCGCCACCCTGCCGCCGACCGCCACCCCTCTGCCGACCCCTGGCCCATGCAGTCATCTGCTGTGGCCACTGCGCGAAGGCGCAGCTTGGACATACCGCCTAACCACGCCAACAGGCAGCAGCGATGTGACGCTGATGGTCTCCGCCGTTGACGCCGGCGCAACGCTCATCACTAGCACAGGGCAGATGGCGGTGCTGTACTGCGGCGTCGGTGCGTTGGCCGGCCTGCCGCCGCTGCCGATCGGCCACCCCGACCTCGGCTTCGGCCTCACAGGCCTTAACCCCAGCGGCGACTACCTCCCCGCTGCGGCCACACTACTGCCCCTCGGCCAACCGGTGACATGGGATGAGGAGCTCGACGCAGCAGGTGAGGTCATACTGCCCTTCAGCGCCACGCCGCTGGCAGTCTCCGGCGGCAAGATCGTCCTGATCAGCGAGGCGCAGGCGCTGACATCAATCAGCGTTCCAGCGGGAGAGTTTCTCGCCTTGCCCGTGCGGCAGGATGTGTTTTTTGATATCACAGCCGCCCTGCCCGACGGTTCTTCCCAGCACGTGGTGATCAGCGCCACTATCACTGCTTACTTCGCCGAAGATGTGGGGCTGATTGGGATAACTTATGCAGGTGGCGCGATCAGCGCCCCCATCGGTGCCTGGCCGCTGGCCGCAGGGGCAACACTGGAACTGCTCAGTTTCTCCATTCCGTAGGTCGATCGTCTTTGTGATCGCCTGCCTCAGTCGTATATAATCAGGACGCAACCAGTCTGTTTTCCCAACCCGTTCACGAGGAGTGACTGTGTGAAACTCCACGAATATCAATCTAAGTTTCGCTTTGCCGAGTACGGCATTCCCATTCCGCGTGGCAAGGTAGCCACAACCCCTCAGGAAGCGTTTGAGATCACAAAGGAAATCGGCGAACCGGTCGTTGTCAAAGCCCAGGTGCTTGTGGGCGGGCGCGGCAAAGCAGGCGGCATCCGGCTAGCCATGACGCCCGAAGAGGCTGAACAGCACGCCTCGGCCATCCTCGGCATGGAGATCAAAGGTCTGACGGTCAAGAAGGTGCTGATTGACCCTGCTGCCTCCATCGCAAGCGAACTTTACCTCGGTGTCACCACCGACCGCGCCGCCCGCCGCACGGTGGTCATAGCCTCCTCCGAGGGCGGCGTGGATATTGAGGAAGTAGCGGCCAGCACTCCGGAGAAAATCGTGCGCCTCCACGTGGACCCTTTCCTCGGCCTGCGCGACTATCAGGCCCGCGACATTGCCAATGCTATTGGCCTGCCCCGCGAGAACTGGAAAGAGTTCGTGGACATTGCCAAGGCGTTGTACCAATGCTATCTGGACAACGACGCCTCGCTGGCCGAGATCAACCCCCTCATCATCACAGGCGAAGGCAATCTGCTGGCCATCGACGGCAAGATGGTCATCGATGACAACGCCCTCTTCCGCCACCCTGACCTTGCCGAGATGCGCGATACCGATGAGGAGTCCCCTGCAGAAACGCAGGCGCGGCAGGCTGGCCTGAGCTACGTCAAACTGGACGGCGAGATTGGCTGTATGGTCAACGGCGCCGGACTGGCAATGGCCACTATGGACATGACCAAGTTATTCGGCGGATCGCCGGCCAACTTCCTGGACATCGGCGGCGGCGCACAGGCGGATAAGGTCGCTGCTGCCCTGCGCATCATCCTCTCCGACCCCAACGTTAAAGTGGTGCTGCTCAACATCTTCGGCGGCATCACACGCTGCGATGAAGTGGCACGCGGCATCTTGACCGCCCTGGAGGAGGTCAACACCAACGTGCCGATGGTCGTTCGCTTGGTGGGTACCAACGAGGAAGAAGGCCGTGCCATTCTGGCCGATGCTAACCTGATCACCGCCAGTACGTTGGCCGAAGCCGCCCGCAAGGCGGTTGAGGCTGCCCGAAGCACTTCTGTAGAGAGGGAGGGACTGCGGTGAGCATTCTGGTCAACAAGGATACGCGCGTCCTTGTGCAAGGCATCACAGGGCGCGAGGGCAGTTTCCACACTGAGCAGATGATCGCCTACGGCACAAATGTTGTCGGCGGTGTGACGCCCGGCAAGGGCGGCGAGTGGATCGGGCAGGTGCCGGTCTTCGACACGGTCAAAACGGCAGTAGAGGCCACGGGTGCTAACTGTTCGGTGATCTACGTCCCCGCCCGCTTCGCTGCCGATGCCATCCTTGAAGCCGCCGACGCCGAAATCCCGCTCATCGTGTGCATCACCGAGGGCATTCCCATCCTCGACATGATTAAGGTGCGCGCCTTTCTTGACCAGAAGGGCGTGCGGCTGGTAGGGCCGAACTGCCCCGGCCTGCTCACCCCCGGTGAGGCCAAAGTAGGCATTATGCCCGGCCACATCGCTATGCCGGGCAGCATCGGCGTCGTTTCGCGCTCCGGTACGCTGACCTACGAAGTGATGGACGCCCTCACCAAACGCGGCATGGGCCAGTCCACCTGCGTAGGCATCGGCGGCGATCCCATCAACGGCACGAGCTTCATTGACGTGCTGGCCATGTTTGAGGAGGACCCCGCTACCGAAAAAATCGTGCTCATTGGCGAGATCGGCGGTACGGACGAGGAACGAGCAGCCCGCTTCATCGCCGAGCATGTCACCAAGCCGGTAGTGGCCTTCATTGCCGGGCGCACTGCTCCGCCGGGCAAGCGCATGGGCCACGCCGGTGCCATCGTAGAAGGTGGCACGGGCACCGCCGAGGATAAGATCAGGGCACTGGAGGCTGTCGGCGTCAAGGTCGCCGAGCATCCGGAGCAGATTGCGGACCTGCTAGCCGGCCTGTAGTCAGCGATCAAAAAGCGTCGAGGACGTCGGAGTGCTTTCCGACTTCCTCGACGCCTCCGTTGTGGGCCGAGAGCGGGATCAGGCATCCGAGGGTGGAGCCTGACTGAACAGCAATAGCGTCACCCCCACCACCAGCAGGAGCAATCCTAACGCCGTGCCAATAAACTGGCGATAGCCAAAAGTTTCGGGGTTGGCCCCCAAGCCGATCACATCGGCCAACGCCGAGACCAGCGCGACTGCCAACCCTAGCAGCACCAGTATCTGGCCCGCCCGCCGCGCCGAAAGGCGAGGGCCTATTTTCATGGCACACCTCACGGGTTGAGTTTGCGCCAGGCGTCCTCCAGGCAGCGCTGTGGATTGCCCACGTTCGGCCCTGGCCCGGGCGCAATGCAGTTCAGCCAGAAGTCAGGGTCGGCGTTTTGCGCTTGCACAAAGGCCTTCGCCGACTGACACTCCGCAGCGTTGGCCGGGTTCTGGCAGTAGTCATAGCACCCTATCCCACTCTGGAAGATGCAAGTCAGCGGCGGTAACGCCAAGTTGGGCGCTACTTTAGTGGGTGTGGGCGTCTCGGTGGCGGGAGGCGTGGGCGTCTCGGTCGGCGTGGCGGTGGCAGTCGGTGTAGCCGTGCTGAAGAAGGGCAGAGCAATCCCCCCGCCACCGCTGACGGAGGCCAGCAGTGCGATGATCACAACGATCACCACGCCCACCGCCACCACCCCGCCGATCACAATGAACGCCTGCGAAGTGCGTCCCATCCCGCCGCGGTGGGGAACTGGTGCACGGGCAGGGCTGGGAGTCTTCTCTCCCTCTAGTTCAGTACGTAGCGAACGGGCGCGA
>DAOTYL010000121.1:0-14167 GCA_034434955.1 Anaerolineae bacterium
AAGCGCTTGGGTGCGCCTTTGGCGAAGAACGGGCCGAGGAAGATCAACAAGCCTGCCACACCGTGGAAGAGGGGAACAGCGATCTTCTTCGGCACGTCTAGCCCGCCAATGCTGGTGATGGCAATGGCAAGGAAGCCGATCACCGCAAACCATTTATAGGCTTTTTTCCAAGTGGGGTAGTACTGCTCGGCCAGGCCCATGGAGATGCCAAGCGGAATGAGGCTGGCGACGGTCAGCACATAGGGCGAGGCCAAAATCCCCAGGCCAAGGAAGATCAGCAGAAGGCCGGATACCAGAAGCACTGCAAAACCCATAAGGTAGTACAGGTTATGCAGTGCTTTGCCTGAAGCGTACCTCTGCCCGAAAACCCAGCACAGATACGCGGCCAGCAGACCAGTCAGCAGGAGAAAAACAATGTCTTTCATGACTTGCTCCTTCGGGTGAGGCGGGTAAATATTGACGCTCCCGGCGTCTTTCACATTTACACTGTAATGCAATGCTTAAAGTGGATATGCGTGACATATATCACAATTTTTGCGATATATGTCACAATTGTTGTACCATCGTACTTGGGGGGAGGGCGACGCGCTGTAAGCAATGCGAGATGCCGTAACGCCGGCAGGGCAAAGTGCTGATCGCTAACGACTTGCGGGGGACGGTCCTGTTGAAAATGCGGCTTTTGAGCGATAATCGTGCGCTGTAGCCATAGGGACGACACTCGGAAGGAGCTGATGGATTCCGGCAGCGAGGGCTTTTCTGATGCAGGCGCGGGGGCAGCCATGAACCGCTGCTCCCTTCGCCGTCGCCTCTGGCCGATTCTGCTCCTTTATCTGGCGTTGGCTCTCCTCTACAACGCGGCGACCCCTCTCTTTGAATCCCCTGATGAGCCGTGGCATGTTGGCATGGCCGTCCACTTGGCGCGGGGCGGAGGCCTTCCCATCCAGCGCTCTGGCGAGGAGTCCCTCTGGCGGCAAGAAGGGAGCCAGCCCCCTCTCTACTACGCCATCCTTGCCGCCCTCACGCGGACGCTGCGCCTCCCTCTGGACGACTTTGAGGCCGTCTACCTTCCCAATCCTCATGCTCACCCTGGCGATGCCACTCAGATCGCCAACCGCAATCAGGCACTCCATGGCTCATGGGAACGGCTCCCCTGGCGTGGGGCAGTTTTTACCCTCCACTTTTGGCGTCTGATCTCAACACTGCTGGGCCTTCTGACCGTCCTGGCGACGGTTGAGGCGATCGGCTTGCTTTTTCCCCGTCGTCCTCTCTGGGCTGTGGGCAGCGGTCTGCTGGTAGCCGTTAACCCCATGTTCCTCTTCATCGCTGCCTCGGTGAACAACGACGTGCTGATCAATGCCCTGACGGCCCTCAGCCTCTGGCTTCTGGCTCTCCGTTTCCGCTCAGGGTTCTCTTGGCTGCGCGCGATCCTCTTAGGTGTCGTGCTGGGTGCGGCTGCGCTGGCCAAACTGAGTGGCCTCATCCTTTGGCCGCTGGCGCTGGCCGGGCTGTTGGGCATCGCTCGGCAGGAGCGCCGCTGGCAGCGTGCGCTTCTGGAGATGGCTCTCATCTTCGCCATTGCCCTTGCACTCTGTGCCTGGTGGTTCTGGCGCAACTGGACCCTCTACCACGATCCCCTCGGCCTTTCCGTGATGCTGGACATCGTCGGGCGGCGGTCGGCGACTATCGCCGATCTGCTACGGGAATACCAAGGCATGCGCCGCTCTTTCTGGGGCGTCTTTGGCTGGATGAATATCCTCATGCCTGACTGGGCTTATGCTGCCCTGGACCTCTGGATGGCCTTTTCCGCTCTCGGCCTCCTTGTTGGGGCGGCGAGAAACGCACTACAGGTCAGACGCGTCCGCCGCTGGGGGGAGGAGTGGGTTGGTGGGCTATGGTTGCTGGCCTATACGGTTGTCCTCGGCTTAGCCTTCCTGCGCTGGACCGCCCAGACAATGGCCTCGCAGGGGCGGCTGATGTTCCCGGCCATCGGGCCTATCTCTCTGGGGTTTTGGGTGGGATGGGGGGAAATCCTACGACCCCTTGAGGGGCGGCTCAAGTGTGCGGCTACACTCCTGCGTTCTCTGCCTGTGGGCCTTCTGAGCCTGCTGGCACTGCTTGCACCCGTCCTCTGGATCGCTCCGGCCTACCGTCCCCCCGATCTAGCGGAGACGGTGAATATCCCGAATCGGTTAGAAGCCATCTTCGGAGACGAGTTCCGCCTGCTGGGCTATGATCTTTCTCCCTCCCCTCTAGAACCAGAGCAGGCGGTGGACCTGACCCTCTATTTAGAGGCTCTGCGGTCCCCGACACGGGATTGGAGCCTCTTTGTCCACCTGGTGGACGATCTGGACATCATCCTGGCACAAGATGACCGCTATCCTCGGCAGGGCCTGACCCACGCACGTTCCTTGCGCGCTGGCCAGCGCTGGGCAGAGACATTCCGCCTGACGGTTCCGGCCACGGCGGTTGCGCCGTCGCACCTTACGTTGAAGATGGGCTTCTACGACCTGAGCACTGGGGAGCGAATGCCGGTCTTAGACGCAGCGGGGAACGCGGTAGGTGACCGCCTTCCGTTTGGAGAGCTGGCGCTTCTCCCACGCTCTGGCAGTTATCCCAATCCCCTCTCCTACCGTTTTGGCGATCGGGTGGAGCTGGTGGGGTTTGAGATAACGCCGCGGCGGGTGCGCCGCGGCGAGGCCGTAACATTGACCTTGTATTGGCGGGCACTCCGCCCCATAGAGCACGACTACACCGTCTTCACGCACGTCTTGGAGCCGCCACAGACCATCTGGGGGCAGGATGATCAACCGCCGGCCCCGCCTACTTCGCAGTGGCGGGTTGGAGAGGTATATCGGGAGACCTACATCCTAACAGTGAAGCCGGAGACACCAGCGGGTTTCTACGAAGTGGAGATCGGCCTCTACCGGCCCGACAGCGGCGAGCGTCTGCATCGGGAAGATGGAACAGATTTCCTTTTTGTGAGCCGCATTCGCGTGGAACACTGAACGGGCACGCTGGAACCAAGTGATCTCTGCGCCTTTACCGCCGTCGATACCTCCAGTTGCCCTCATTTGGCAGGGGACATGCGCGTCCCTGCTCAGCTCATTGCCGAGTCGCATTTGCGCCGAAACACTGCGCCTTTTTGACGAGATGCTTGCTGTGTGGTAGATTCTGGGCTGCTCAAGGGGGCGTAGTGTAGCGGTTAACACGCCGGCCTGTCAAGCCGGAGATCGCGGGTTCGAATCCCGTCGCTCCCGCCTGAACCCAGCAGCAGAACGCCGGTCGTTCGACTACAAACGGCCGGCGTTTTCCATTTTTATTCCGTGGCAACCTGCCATTTTCCAGCGCTCTTCGTTGGCAACCTCTGGACAGGCATCCCCCCTAATGCTATAATGTGCTTATTGCAAGTTTTTGCAAGTACAAGAATCTGCATTTGCTATTCTCTGAAAGGGGACAAGCCGATGCAACATGTCCTTGCGCCGCATCCCATGCATGCGCCGGATGGGTTTTTCTCGGCGTGGCTGGCAATTGGGGGATGGATCGTAGTGGCGGCGATGGTGGCTCTGGCCGTCCGCTACACCCGTCATCAACTCGGTGAGCGGCAGGTGCCGCTGATGGGCCTCCTCGCTGCTGCCATCTTCGCCGGACAGATGCTCAACTTCACCATCCCCGGTGGGACGTCGGGCCACCTGCTGGGCGGTGCGCTGGCCGCAATCCTCATAGGGCCCTGGGCCGCTGTTCTGGTCATGACGGCGGTGATCGCCGTTCAGGCGCTGCTGTTTCAAGATGGTGGCCTGCTCGTAATGGGCCTCAATATTATCAACATGGGCATCATCACCTCGTTCGTCGGTTACTTTACCTACCGCCCGATCAAGGGCTTGATCAAGGGTCGGGCGGGAATCATTGTCGGCGCTTTTGCGGGCGCGTGGCTTTCGCTGGTGGTCACGGCGGCGGCAGCAGCGGTGGAGCTTGCCCTCTCCGGCACTTCGCCGTTGGCCGTGGCGCTTCCCGCTATGGTAGGCGTGCACGCTTTGATCGGCATCGGCGAGGGGCTGTTGACCATCTTCGCCCTGACCTTCATCCTGGCGACGCGTCCCGACCTTGTCACCGGCGAGAGCGCACCCGGTCAGCGCAGCGCGCGCTGGGTCATCCTCGGGTTGCTGCTGGCGTTGGCCTTGACGCTGCTCGCTCCCCTGGCTTCTCCCTACGCCGATGGTATGGAGCGCGTGGCACAGGCCTTGGCCGCCCCGCAAGAAGCGGGCAATCCAGTGGGCTTTACGGTGCCGGATAAACCGCAGTTCTTCGGCGAGTTCCGTGAAGCGCCCTATCATATCCTGCCTGACTACACCATCCCCTTCCTTGGGGAAGGGCCGCTGAGCACCATTCTGGCTGGTATGATCGGCGTACTGATAGTCTTCGCCATTGCTTACGGTGCGGCGCGGCTAGTGCACCGCATTCAGACAAACAGGTCTGCTGAACAGACATAATTGGGGATTCATTTCCACTTCGCCGACGCTTATGAGGACACTGGCAGCCCGTTACATCACCTTGACGCGCGCGTCAAGGTGGTGTTGGCCTTCTTGATGATCCTGCTGGTGGCTCTCACGCCGATGGGCGCCTTTGGCGCTTACATCGGCTTTTTTGCCATCACGATGGCCGGTGCCCTGATTGCTCGCCTAGACCCCCTGATGGTCATCCGTAGGTCGTTCGTGGCGCTGCCGTTTGCGGCGGCTGCCATCACGCTGGTCTTCACCATGCCCGGGCCTGTGCTGGGCACTGTGCCCCTACTCGGCTGGACGATCAGCGCGGTAGGATTACTGCGCTTTGTCAGCATCATGTTTAAGAGCATGATCTCTGCACAGGTAGCGGTGTTGCTCATCGCCAGTACACACTTCACCGATATGCTGTGGGCGCTGGGCACACTGCGCGTGCCGAAGGTGTTGGTAGCGGTTGTCTCCTTCATGTACCGCTACCTGTTCCTGATAGCCGAGGAAGCGGTGCGCCTTTCCCGCGCCCGTGACTCACGCAGCGCCGTGATCGGCGGCCATCCGGCCTACGGTGGTTCGCTCATCTTCCGTGCCCGCACCACCGGGCACCTGATCGGCAGTCTGTTTGCCCGCAGTTTTGCCCGCAGCGAGCGCGTTTATCAGGCTATGGCGGCGCGTGGCTATCAGGGGGAAGTGAGGTTGCTCGATCCACCGCCCTTGCGTGCCCGCGATGTGCTGGTGGGGCTGATCCCTTTGGTGATAGGGTGTGGGCTGCTCGTCGCCAGCTTATGGTGACCCACACGATGGGAGCGCCCCCTGCGATACGTTGCTTGGAGGAAGGACGGATTGCACCATACGATTGAGGTAGAGGGTGTATCTTTTAGCTACCCGGACGGTCATCAGGCGTTGCGGGATGTTACGTTGCGCATTGGCCCGGACGAGAAGGTGGCGCTGGTAGGGCCAAACGGCGCGGGCAAATCGACACTGATGCTGCACCTGAACGGCCTATTGCGTGCCCATGCAGGCACGGTCCGCGTGGGGGGGCTGCCCGTATGTGACGAGAATCTAGGCCAGATCCGCGCTTGGGTGGGGCTGGTTTTCCAAAGCCCTGACGATCAGCTCTTTAACCCCAAGGTGCTGGACGATGTGGCCTTCGGGCCGCTGCACATGGGCCTGCCGCAGGACGAGGTCCGCCGCCGCTCTTGGGAGGCACTGGAGGCAGTTGGCATGGCTGCATACGCCGACCATCTTTCGCATCATCTTAGCCTGGGGGAGAAGAAGCGTGTAGCGATCGCCACCGTGCTGAGCATGGACCCCAAAATCCTGGTGCTTGATGAGCCAACTTCTGGCCTTGACCCGCGTGCGCGGCGCAGCCTGATCCGCCTGCTGGGCGAGATGCAGCGTACCATGCTGGTTGCCACGCATGACATGCGGCTGGTGGCGGAGCTGTTGCCGCGCACGATTGTGCTAGATGAAGGTTGTGTAGTTGCTGATGGCCCGACAGAGGCGATCCTGAGCAACGAGAAGCTGTTAGAAGCGCACGGCTTAGAGAAGCCCTAGCGCGTCACGACGACGCCCACATCCTCGCGTGGGCCAACTGTGCCGATTTCCCACCACGGCTCACCGTGCGCGGCCATCTCTGCACTGAACGCCTCCACCTTGTCCGCCGGAACGGCGATCAGCAGGCCGCCGCTTGTCTGAGCGTCAAACAGCAGCATCTGCTCCTCTGCCGTGAGGTCAGGGGCAAAACGCACGGCTTCCTCAAAGGCGTTCTTGTTGCTGGCCGATCCACCGGGGAATGTCCACAGGTCAGCATAATGCCGCGCTCCGGACATGAGTGGGATGTTGTCAAAGCGCACGTGTAATGTCACGCTACTTAGGTTGGCCATCTCAACGGCATGGCCTAGGAAGCCAAAACCGGTAATGTCGGTTGCGCCGTGTGCACCGACGGCGCAAGCAGCCTCCGCAGCGGCGCGGTTAAGGCGCATCATCCACCCGATGGCTTCCTCAATGTGCGCTGCTTCGGCCTTGTCATTCTTGGCCGCCGTGGTGATGCAGCCTGTGCCCAGCGGCTTGGTCAGCGCCAGCACATCGCCGGGGCGAGCGCCCGTTTTGGTCAACAGCTTATCGGGATGGGTGAGGCCCACGACCGCCAACCCGACCTTTGGCTCCTTATCCTGAATGGTGTGCCCACCGGCTATCACTGCCCCCGCTGCCCGCACGGTTTCAGCCATGCCATGCATGATCGCGGTCATCATCCCAATCGGCAGGTTTGGCGGCAGCGCGGCGATGTTCAGGGCTAACAGCGGCTTGCCGCCCATAGCGTACACGTCGCTGAGCGCGTTGGCGGCAGCGATCGCACCGTACTGATAGGGATCGTCCACGATAGGGGTGAAAAAGTCGGTAGTAAAGATCACGGCCTGATCGTCGTTCAGCCGATACACAGCAGCATCATCCGGTGCCCCCAGCCCGACCAGCAGGTTGGGGGTGGCCGCTGGATCGAACATCTCTTGGATGGGGCGCAGAACCTGCGCCAGGACCGCCGGGTCCAGTTTAGACGCTCAACCAGCGCAAGATGAGAGCGCCGTCAGGCGGATGATCTCTTCACGGGTCATGGTCTGTTCCCCTTAGGATAGGAAGCCAAGCGATCTAGAGTTTACTGTAACAGGTGTGCAGCGACAACAGAAAGAAGGGCGGACGCTACAGGAAAGACTACCTTCGCCTCGTAAGGCCTGCTATACTTTCAGCCGAATAATCCAATCCCCTAACGAGGAGTCCTCAGATGATGAACATTACGCTTACCTATTGTGCGGTTTGAAAGTACTTCCCGCGTGCCGTCAGTGTGACGGAAGAGATCATGAAGGCCTTTGAGTTTGAGGTTGAGCGGCTGACGCTGATCCCCAGTGACGGTGGTCGCTTTGAACTGGAAGTCAACGGGGAACTGATCTACAGCAAGTTGCAGACTCACCGCCATATGGAGCCGGGCGAAGCTGTGCGCCTCATTGAGGAATACCGCAAGCGGAAGCGCTAGGCTGGGTGTTGGGCCGCGTTCGTGACTTCCAATTAAGGACAAGGTGGCTATGCGCGGGATCGTTCTGGCAGCGACGGGGCCGCTTGTAGCAGGGATGCTTGCAGCCTGTGCCTCGCTTCCCGGCGGCGAACCTCCCGCCGAAGTGACGCCCCCGCTTCCCTCTCCATCTCCGCAGGGAGCAGGGAGTGCGTCTCCGACCGCCACAGCAGAGCCATCGCCGATATCTACTCCCATCCCCCCCTTGGAGGTGTGGCCGTTGCCCGCTGACCTGTTCTACCTGAACGAGGCCGGGCAGGTGTGGCGGCAACCGCTGCAAGGCGACGAGGGCGCTGCAATGCCCCTAACATCCTCAGGCCTTATAGTGCGCGACTTTGCACTCGCGCTCGGTGGCTGGCTGAT
Organism: Anaerolineae bacterium; assembly: GCA_034434955.1. GTDB lineage: Bacteria > Chloroflexota > Anaerolineae > Aggregatilineales > UBA3940 > DAOTYL01. Next base: position 7,918 of record DAOTYL010000121.1, read on the forward strand.
CCTGCGCACGGATGACGCCGTTCGACTAACCTCGCCGGATGGACAGCGGGGCCAAGTGGTGGCGCAGGGCGTGAGCTTACCCGCCGATCTGACAGGCAGCACGGTCGCGGCCTCCCCAGATGCCTCACGGTTGGCTTACCTCACCGCCGATGGTTTCCAGATGATCGTTCTGGGCGCAGGAGAGGGCTTTGAGCCGCTGATCTACGCCGTTGCAGAAGGGCCACTGCACAGCCTGAGCTGGTCGCCGGATGGGGCATGGCTGCTGGTGCAACGCGCCGATGGCAACACAGCCCTCTACTCGGTAGAGCCGCTGGTCAAATGGGCGGAGCTGGGACGCCTGAACGACTATACTTGGCTGCGCGATGGACGATTAGCCTTTGCCCCTGCCGAGGGAGGGCTGGCACTGCTGCAACCGGGTGATGTGAATTCGCGCGTCTTCGTCGCGCCGCAGGACCGCCTTGTGACGCTTCCCGTGCAGCGTAGCGATGGCCTGTTGGCTTTCTTTGGGCACAGCGGCAGCATCAGCGAGCCGGGTTTTCTCTACACCGTCGATCCCAACGGTGCCGGCTTCCGTGTGGAGAGTTCGGTCGCCGTGCAGACGGCAGGGCTGGTGTGGGATCCGACGGGCAAGTATCTGATCGCCGCTAACAGTGGTATCCCCGAAACGGCCACGCTGATTGACCCCCAGAGCGGTGCACAGGCTACCCTCCATACGCGGGGATCGCCCCGCCGTTTGGTGTGGGGAGCGCTCCCCCTGCCGAGCGTCACAGGCCTGCCGCTCCCCGCCGACTTGTATTTTCTGGCTCCACAGGCTGGCATTGTTCAGGTATGGCGTCTGCCCGCAGATGGCAGCCCACCGCAGCCCCTCACTGCTGCCTCCGCCGACGTGACCGCTTTTGATGTCTCTTCTGACGGCCAGCAGATAGCCTATGTCAGCGATGGGGCAATATGGCTGGCTGCTGTAGGAGGAGCGGCGACCCCTATCATTGCGCTCTCCGATCCCGCAGTGCCGGGAATGCCTGCCTTCTCCCCCGATGTTAGGCAGATTGCCTATGTGGACAGCGGTATCTGGCTCTACGACCTTGCAAGCGGCGAGGTACGCCGCTTGGTGGCTGACCGTCTGCCCCGCTCCGAGGGCGATCGGCGCATCCAGATTTACGCCCAGCCGCGCTGGTCGCCGGATGGGGCATGGCTGCTGGTGCGCATTACCTTCTATGAGGGTTATGATTTCGCCCTGTTGCTGGCGGCGGAGGAGAATCCCACCCCCATCCCTCTCAACATGCCAAACACAACGGCGATCTGGTCGGATGCGCTTTACGTTGCCTACACGGGCGGCCCGTATGGTCAACCCTATGTGAATCGCGTGCAGGTGGGCGATCCACCGACGGCCACCCAGCTGGTCAGCCTCGCAGCGGTCGACGTCCGGCTGCGCGAGGATGGCCGTCTAGCACTGCTGCGTGCTGCTTCAGCCGGTTGGGATGGCCCTCCTGCCGTGCGCATGGATAGCATCCTGCCCGATGGCGGCGATCTGCGCCCTGAGACGGGCACATTTGCGCTGGAGCAGGCCATTCTCTCGCCTGATGCGACGTTCATCGCTGGCTTAGGAGTGGACATCTCTAAAGGGCAGTTGGTGCTGGTGGATACCCAAAGCGGGCAGGCTTTCCGCATTGAAGGTGTGGCGGGCGCACACGGCCTGCGTTGGGGACCCTAACGCCGTACAGCCATCTCTCACGCCCAGGGTGTGGAACTCTCCTACGCTCTGATTCGTCTTATCAACGAGGATGGCTTAAAACCCTGCAAGGGCAGGAGGAGGAAACGGCCATGGCGACCCAACTCACGCCGCAAGAAAGGGATCGGCAGGCTGCGCTGAGGGCGGAGGAGCATCCGCAACGAGGCGAGGTGGCGGAGGAAGCCCATGCGCCTCTGATTGGGCTGTGGGTTCTGGTAGCGGCTATCGTGTTGTTGACATTCGCTGTGGGCTTCATGGGCGGGCGCATCTATGAGCGTGCCAAGTATGTTGAGCCGGCAACAGTAGAGCCGATTGTTGTTCCCCCTGATCTGCCCGTCTGGCCGGGGGGTGGGCAGGAGGAAGCCCGTCTGGGGGTGTATTACCGCATGTTGAAGCCGGGCGATCCGTTTGAGGTTGCCGATGGAGCGCTGATCATCACCCTGCTGGACGAGGGCACGCCTGCTGAAGAGGCCGGATTGGCGCCGGGGGACATCATCACGCAGGTCGGGGATCAGTGGCTCTCATCATCGTGGACGTTGGGCGACGCCCTGAGCCGCTACGCAGCAGGCGATGTGGTTAGGCTGCGCCTCTTCCGTGATGGCAGGATGTTCACTGTGCACGCCACGCTGGGCGGCGGCTAGCGCCCTGTTGGGGCCGACGCTGCACCTTTACCCGCTGCCTGTGCCCAGAAGTTCGGCGTCCTCAGCCTGTGCTACCCGTCGCCCCTCTTCCACATTCACGGTTATCAGCACTACGATCCCGATGACGAAGAGCGCGATCAGGCTCAAGATCGCCGGACGGCTGCTGTTGAAGATCAGGGCGGCAGCGGCAAACAGCAGCGGCCCAATGAGCGAGGCGAATTTCTCCATGATGGCGTACAGCCCGAAGAATTCGCCACTTTTGGCCGCCGGTGACATGCTGGCATAGAGGCTGCGGCTGAGCGCTTGGCTGCCGCCCTGCACGATCGCCACCAACCACGCCAAGAACCAAAACTCGATGGTGGAATTGAGGAAGTAGCCCCATACGGCGATGGTAGCATAGATGATGAGTGCGAGGATGATGCTGCGCTTGGTCGTCATTGTCTGGGAGAGCGCAGCAAATAGCGGGCGTCCTAGCAACAGCGCCAAGACGGCCCCCACCACTTCTACGGCAAAGATGAGGCCAATGATCAGCCCCAGGTTGTTCTGACGCACAGGCGGCAGCACCTCAATCTGCGCCAGTGTGAGGGCTGTCCCGCTACTGCGCGGGTTCTTCTCCCCTGTGCTGATGACGCTCAGTACGTGCTCACCGGCTTCCTCGGCGGCGATCGTGGTCGTCACCCCGTAGCGGACGGTCTCATTGTAGGCGTCAATGAGCAGCGGCCTGCCGCTGTCCGCATCAATGACCGGCTCGCCGTCGATCTCCACCGACCAGATGCCGCGATCGGGGCCGGTGCTGTAGGTCAGCTTCACTTTTTGGCCGTTAAAGGCAAAGTCATAGCGTGCACCGGCCGTGTGGGCGATGGCGTAAGGAGTATCCTCGGCTTGCCCTGTCCCGCTGAGCAGGGCCACCAGCCCCCGCGCGCTGAGCGCTTCGGCGGGGATGATTTGCTGTTCCCAAGCCCCCTCATAGCGGATGGCCTCGCTGCCCACTGTGTAGATGCCCGTCCCAACAGCGTTCGCCGTGCTAGTGTAGGGAGGCAGCGCCGCGCCAGTGAGGTTGCCGGGCAACAGGCGCAGTCCCACGATTCCGCCCAGTGGCAGGAAGATCAGGTTGAACAAGATGAAGGCCAGAAACAGCGGGCGGCGCTTCTCCTGCGGGTTGGGCAGATTGCCGAAGATCAGGCTGAAGGGAATACCCACGAACTGCACCAACAACAAGGCAAGGATCAGCTCCAGCGTGCCAAAGCCCAGTTCTGCGCCGTAGATTGCTGCTACACCGATGATGGTGCCGATGCCATCATTGTAGATAAGGAAGGCGATGAGGAACTTGAACAGCTCGCGGTACTGGCGGATGTCCTTAAGCGTCTCCCACAGGCGCTTGAAGCTGACCGTGACGACGTTCTCGCCGGGGGCGAGCTTGGCGGTAGCGGCAGGCGGTTCCGGCACGTGCAGGAAAAGGGGGATGGAGAACACGGCCCACCAAATCGCCACGCTGAGAAAGGAGAGGCGTGCGCCCCACGTGCCGGGCAGCATCTGGATCATCACCACGTTGATGGCCAACAGCAGCCCCCCACCGAGGTAGCCCAGAGCGTAGCCGCGTGCCGAGACGCGGTCCTGATCCTCCGGACGAGCAACGTGCGGCAACAGCGCATCGTAGAAGGTCAGCGAGCCGTTGAAGCCAATGCGCCCCAGCACAGCCAGCACTGAGGCCAACAGCCAGTCACCGGTGGAAACCAGCACCAGCAGAGCTGTGCCCACAATGCCGATGCCGGCAAAAATGGCCAGGAACATCTTTTTGCCGCGCATGACATCGGAGACCGTGCCGAGGATGGGCGAAAGGATCGCCACAATAAAGAGCGAGATGCTTAACCCCAGGCTCCAATAAGCAGTAGCGGTGGCCTCGCTTGGGAGCGTGGCCCCCGCTACGTGACTGTAGTAAATGGGCAGCACTGCTGCGAGGATCGTGGTGGCAAAAGCCGAGTTGGCCCAATCGTACATTGTCCAGGCGCGGATACGTCGGCGGTACTCACGTTCGTCAATGTGTCCTGTGGCGGTTGCCTCAAGCGTAGTCATAAGGAACCTCGGCATCTATAACGGAATGGGATGTGCGTATGATACTCAACTTTGATGGGCAGGCAAGCGACAGCTGGCACTCTCCTCGACGGAGATTGATTTGCATCTTCTGCACATCCCCAATATAATTTTGCCGATTTTGCCGACAGTGTGAGGAATCGCATCGTGTGCGTGCAGCGATGGAAGCAGCAGGTCATCAGCGTAGTGGGGGTGCGGCCCCCGCATCCATATGGTTTCCCTTTAGGCCTTTGAACCGAAGTTCAAAGGCCTTTTTTATGCCTGTGTCTAGCCCAACGCTCACACGGTGTGTGGCAAAATCGGGAACCATCTATTCAGCGAGGGAGGGACAACGATGCAACCCAATCCGGCACCCAGCAAGCCGCGCCCAGCGGACAACACCACCAACGGCCTCTACATGCAGGATGTGCTGAGCGTGCGACAGTTCACACCGCAATTGCTGGAGTACGTCTTCAGTGTGGCCGACGAGATGCGCACGCTGGTAGAACGCTTCGGCTCGGCAGACCTATTGCAGGGGAAGATCATGGCTAATCTCTTCTATGAGCCCAGCACACGCACGAGCTCGTCCTTTATGGCTGCCATGCAACGCCTCGGCGGGCAGGTGATCCCTATCAACTCGGTGCAGTATTCCTCGGTAGCCAAGGGCGAGTCGCTGGCCGATACGGTGCGCACGCTGGAGTGCTATGCTGATGTGATTGTGTTGCGCCACTATGAGGTCGGTGCAGCGGCGGAGGCCGCCCGTTGGGCCAGCAAGCCCATCATCAACGCCGGCGATGGGGTGGGGGAACATCCCACGCAGGCCCTGTTGGATGCCTACACCATCGTGCGCGAACTGGGCCGCATGGAAGGTCTGACCGTCGCTATGGTAGGTGACCTGCGCTTCGGGCGCACAGTGCACTCGCTCACGCGCCTGCTACTCAGCCGCAACATCGCTTTCCGCTTCGTCTCTCCGCGCCTGCTGCGTATGCCGGAGGAGATCCGCGACGAGGTCACCGAGGCAGGCGACACCTATACCGAGCACGAGGACATCCACGAGGTGATCGAAGAGGTGGATGTGCTGTACGTCACCCGCGTGCAAAAGGAGCGCTTCACCGATCTTGAAGAATACGAGAAGGTCAAGGATTTCTACATCATCACGCCTGAACTGCTCAAGCGGGCCAAGACCGAAATGATCGTCATGCACCCCTTCCCGCGTGTGGGTGAGATCGCTTATGAGGTAGATGTCGATCCCCGTGCGGCATACTTCCGCCAAATGCAGAACGGGCTGTATATCCGCATGGCGCTGTTGGCCGCCGTGCTGGGGCGGGCGTAGGGCGTAGGATATATCAAGAAGCGTCACGCTCGTCTGCCAAAAGAGGAGATGTTTCCATGAGGACCGTGTATCGGCGCATCTGCGCCGTGGTGATGCTGTCGTTGCCACTGGCTGCCTGTGGGGGAGGTTCCGAGACGGTGACGGCGCAACTCGGTACGGAATTCAGGCTCAAGGGCGGCCAGAGCGCTGTGGTTGAGGGAGAAAATTTGACGATCACCTTTTCCGCTGTGGCAGAGGACTCACGCTGCCCGGTGGATGTGGAGTGTTTCTGGGCAGGGCGCGTGATCGTTGTGCTGGATGTGGACAAGGATAGCCAGCGCCTCGGCGAGGTAGCCATTGAGTGGAGCGCAAGCGGAGCACCTGCCCGCGCAGAAGTAGGAGATTACACCCTCCAGCTGCGCGGCGTGGAGCCGCATCCCCGACAGGATACCCAGCCGATCCCCTTAACGGACTACACCATCACGCTGGTTGTCTCAC
>DAOTYL010000122.1:0-3824 GCA_034434955.1 Anaerolineae bacterium
GGTGGGGTCATAGCCAGCTGCTTCCAGTTTGATGTGGGCAGTAGGGCGCAGATTACCCGTTAGCAGGCCCAGCAGGATGTCATCGCAGGCGGCCAGCTCCTTCACCAACTCAGGCCCACCGGGGCAGGGTCGGATGCTGTGCCATCCCTCCGCAATACGCCGCCGCAGTTCATAAGCCATCTCGTCAATGAGCTGGGCGAAGCGCGACCAGATGGCTATCTCATCTAGGCCGGCTGCGGTCAGCAAATCGCGCACAATCTCGCGGTCAGTGCGACCGGCGAAGTAGTACTTATCAATTGGCCCCGTTACACCGTATACGCGCGTCAGCGCAGTGCGCATGGCTGCGCGACCAGCACCATTCGGCCATAGCAACGTGCCGTCGATATCAAACAGGACAAGGTATTCAGGAGTCATAGTTCCTCGCCAATAGTACATTATACCCAACCCAACTTGCCCGCGATCAGCTTCATGCTATACTGGCAGAAAGGCGCACTGGATGCTCTGCCGGTGCACTGATAGGTCCATGCTGACAAGTACATGATGGCCGATCGAGGGACCTGGCGCAATCGCTGGTTGAAATGGGAACAGACACTACACCGCCATCTGGCCGATCGCGGCCTGAGCGGCATCGCGGATGCCTTCAGCGAGGCATTGCGCCCCCTGATGCCTGCCATCGCGCAGCTGCTGTTGGTGGTGCAACCTATTGCCGGCGCATTCGGGCAGGCGCAGGCTGTAGACGCCCTGGCCGATCTGCTGGGTGGAGTGGAAGACAATAACACTACAATTGAGCAGGAGAACCCATGCTCAACTTGATGCTTGATTATCTGGGATTGGCCTTTATCGTGGCAGGCATCTTGTTGATGCTGGCCTTTTGGCTGCTGATGCGGGGTGGGTTCAGACCCTCGCTGCGACCTCTAGGAGGCTACGCGCTGTTTGAACAGCAGATCGGGCAGGCAGTAGAGAGCGGTGGGCGCGTGCATATCTCGGTAGGGCCGAACGGCATCATCAGCGAGGAGACAGGCACTGCCCTCGCCGCACTGGCTATGCTCGATCTGACCGCCAAGGCAGCCGTCATCAGCGATCTGCCGCCAGTAGCAACCACCGGCAATGCCACATCTTTGCCGGTGGTCAGCGACATCATCCGCCGCGCCTACGAACGCGAGCGCATGTTCGAGAGGTTCTATCCAGCGTCGGCGCGGTTGGTGGCGCTTGATTCAATGGCGTTGGCTGGAGGCATCACCAGCATCATCCCCGATGAAGGAGTGCGCACCAACATCCTCTTCGGTTCGTTCGGGCCAGAAGTAGCCCTGGCAGCAGAAGCAGGCCGGCGCAGGCGCATCTTGCAGACATTGGGCAGCGACCGCTTGGAAGCGCAGGCCGTTGGCTACGCCATGACCGATCACGTGCTGATTGGCGAGGAGATGTTTGTAGCGCGTGCCTATCTCTCGGCGGAGCCAACCGCAACGGCAAGCCTTATGGCTCAGGATGTCCTACGCTGGCTGGTGATCGGGCTGATCGTCTTGGGTGCCCTGCTGCAGTCTCTGGGGCTGCTGCGCTGAAGGGATAGAGAGGCATGAAGTACGTCATCCCGGCTGCCGTGACCATCGGCACCGGCGTGGTGATCCTGATGAGCTACTTTTGGGCCACGCCCATGTTGGTAGGCATCAGGACAACGCTGGTGGATTGGGCGGTTGTGCTCGGTGGGTTAGCTGTGCTGGTGGGCGTGCTTAACCTATTGCTGGTCAATGCGCGACGCATCCAGGCCGGGCAGCGGGGATGGCCGTACAGCCTCATCACCATGCTGGCCGTTCTGCTGACACTGGTCGTGGCGATGCTAGAGGGCTTCGGTCAGGAAGTCACACCGCTGAGCAATCCGGCCAGCACAACAAACGTGCTTTTCCAAGGTGTAGTGGTCGCTGGGCAGGCCACGCTGGCTGCACTGGTGATGATCTTCTTGGTGGTAGCCGCCGTGCGTCTGCTCCAGACGAGGCCCGGCGGCTGGTCATTGGTCTTCGTGGCAGTGCTGCTAATCACATTGGTCGGCTGGCTGCCGCTTAGCACAATGGGGGTGCTGAACCGCTTTCGGGAGTGGCTGCTGAATGTCCCAGCCGCAGCAGGGGCACGGGGTATCCTGTTAGGCGTCGCGCTAGGCGTGCTGGTAGTTGGCCTGCGCGTGCTGACCGGCATGGAACGCCCTTACAAAGACTGAGAGGCAGGAACAGCAGATGGCCGTTCCGTGGGATGAGCAACCGCAGGGTAGGGAGACATCAGATCGGGTTCTCTGTGGGGTGTGCGGGGCCGAGAACCCCTCCATAGGGCAAGTGTGTTTCCGCTGCGGCAGCCCACTGCCTGCAACGGCTCCCTCCACACCACCATGGCTATCTGAAGCGGCACCTTCACAGCCCATTGCGCCTTTCGCAGGCCCTATACCGATGTGGTTAGAAGCAGCCCCTCCTACTCTCTCGCTGCCCCCCTCGGTGGCTCCTCCTGATTGGCTGCGCCCCAGAAGCACACCGGAGCTGCCGCGAGAGGCGCCTCCTGCCGAGGAAATCCCAACCTGGCTTCAGGAGCTTGAAGAGCCCACCACTGAGGTTTTGGGAGTGGAGGAGATAGAACTCTTTGCTCCATCCGCCGAGGCGCCTAGCAGTGATGAGGCGCTAGATTGGCTCAGCGGCCTGTTCGCCGCCCCCCCTGAGGCGGAAGCGCAGCCGGAAGAGAAGGAAGCAGAGGCCCAGGAGACCAGAGAGCAGCCTGAAATGCCGACCCCGCTCCTTGCGACGGGCAAACCGGAATGGCTATCCGAAGAAAAAGAGGAAGCCCCGCTGGAAGAAATCCCGCCCTGGTTAGCCGATCTGGGCGAACCGACGGCAGGGACGCCGGAACCGGTCAAAGCCGAACCCTCTGCCGAGGCCGAGGTGCCTGAATGGCTGCAGGAGCTAGGTACACCCGCTCTTGAAACAACCGCGCTGCAGGAAGGAGCGCCGCCTGAGGAACCGCCGTCGGCAGCGGTATCTGCCAGTGGTGAAGAACTCGCCGGCTGGGCAGAGATGGACCTTGAGCTGGAGTTGGGCAAGGGGCTAACCGCTGGAGAAGCCACCCTGCCCGAAGCGCGCGACCTGCTGGGTCTAGCCTCTGATCTCGAGCTTCCTGCAGCCGAGGAAGAACTACCGCTGCCAACCCATCTGGAAGACGCCGAGCTGCCGGAATGGCTGCGCGGCCTGCACGATCTCGGCGTAGCCCCCGAAGTCACCGAGCCAACTGCCGAGGTCGAGGCGGGACTGCTTGATCAGATACGCGACCTGCGCTATGAGGCCATCGTCAGCGCGGAGGAGCAACCCTCCCGTCTGGGTGCAGAGGCTGTTGGCGCGCTCAAGGATGTAGCAGGGGTCATCCAACCTGAACTGATTTTTGAGGGCAGTGCGCTTCGCATCAGCGAGCCGATGCAGGAGCTGGTGATCAGCGATAAGCAAGCTGAGCAGATCGCACTGCTGAGAAGAACACTAGCCCGCGAGGCGCAGGGAGTTGCGGTAGCACCACGGCGTCGTTGGGGAGTGCCCTTATTACGGTGGCTGGTAGCGCTGATCCTGATCGTTGCCGCCGCCGCGCCCCTTCTGCTGAACATCACGCCGTTGGCCCCTTCACTAGCGGGGCAGTCGCCCGCAGTAGGCGTGACCGAAGCCTACCGTGCATTAGAGAACCTCAGCACAGGCGAATCAGCCGTACTGGTTGCCTTTGAGTATGAGGCAGATACAGCAGCCGAACTTGAACCGCTGGCGATGACGCTCCTTGCACATCTGGCAGCGCAACCCGCCACGAAGGTTTAT
>DAOTYL010000123.1:0-17816 GCA_034434955.1 Anaerolineae bacterium
GTTGGCTGCCCCAGCCCGAAGATGCCCATCCAGGCCCCCAATCGTTCAATGCCCAACCCGATGCCGGGCACTTCGTCCTTGTATCCCCCTCCGACCTTGTAGAAGTACACGTCACATGACCAGGCGATGGCGTGGATCATATCCACTTCTTTGTGCCCCGTCTTCAGCCAGCAGACGAAGGTCTGAGCCTGGCCGGGGTCGTTAGGATAGTAGCGGTTCTCGAGCTGAATCTGGCCGGGGTCAAAGATTTTGTAGTCCGGTGTGACAATGCCCTCCTCAAGGGCGGCGGTGGCAGTGATGACTTTAAAGATCGAGCCTGGGGGATAGAGCGAGTTGACCGCCTGATTGAAGAGGGGACGCAGAGGGTCCTGCCAAACCTGCAGGTAGTAGGGATAGTCGATGGCGCGTTCGAAACGGCTGTTGTCATAGGTGGGCCAGCTCACCATCGCCAAGATCTCGCCCGTGCGTGGGTTGGAGGCGATCACCACGCCGCGATCGTAACCGATGGGGTTGTCCGGATAGCGCTGCTTGAGCGCCTCGATCATCTCCACCAGCGCCTCTTGGGCAGCGCGTTGCAAGTCTACGTCAATGGTCAGGCGGATGCTATAGCCGGGCTGTGGACGGCGTGGTTCGCCAATGGTACGGATGATTTGCCCGGCCACATCGCGCTCAACGATCTGGCGCCCAGGTGTGCCCGCCAGCAAATCCTGAAATGAGAATTCGATCCCATCGTAGCCGATGCGATCGCGGTTCAGCACGTAGCCCTGGGCTTCGAACTCCTCGGCGCGTTCCTCCGGAATCGGCCCCATGTAGCCGATGATATGTGCCGTGAGCGCCCCGGTCGGGTAGTCGCGCACGGAGACCCACTCTACATCAACACCCGGAAAGGCATCATGCTCGGCGATGATCATACGCGCTACGTCGGGGTCCACATCTGTCTTGACGACTACTGGCTCATAGGGTGCAATGCCCTCACCCTCCTGTACCATTGTCAGTAGGCTACGTTGGGGAATGCCGCGTTCGTCCACAGTTTGCAGTTCCCCGCTGAAGGGGATGCCTAGCAGGCCCGCTAGCCGCTCCAACATCGCCATCGCTTCTGCCTCATCATCAGGCAGCAGGGCAGGCGTCACTCTCACATTGGCACTGGGGACGTTGACCGCCAGCGGAACACCGTTGCGATCCAGAATGATGCCGCGTGTGGCCGGAATACTGATCTCGGCAAAGCGGTTTTCTTCCGCCTGCAGAACGTGGAGCTCGCGCTCCACAAACTGGATGATGTACAGACGCACCGCCAGCACCAAGAAAGAGAACACGATCAGTGCCTGAAGTATGGCAAGACGCCCAGGGCGGTGGTTCTGTGACTTTGAGAGAAGAAGACCCTTGTCCATTCCCCACCTTCCCTTTTTATCCGCTTTGCAGGGTGATCTGGCGCGGGTGCAGCTGCTCGTAGGGATGCGCCAGTAGGCGCAGGATGGGGATGATGAGGATCATGTCAAAGAGCACAGAGGGGATCGTCACGTACCGGAGACTTGCTGCCCAGGCGACAGGGTATCCTAGCAACGCGTTCAGCAGAAGCAAGTAGAGGATATGGTAGGCAAACACGCCACCTGCGGTAAGGAGCAGCGAGAAAGCCACACTGCTGCGATAGACTTGCGCCTCTGTGATGCCAATAAGGTAGGTAATGGGCACCATGATCAAGGCCGAAAGCCCTAGCGGAGCGCCCGAGAGGAGGTCAAGCAGCAGCCCGCCGACAAAAGCCCACGCCATCCCTTCGCGTTCATGGTCAAGGATGGCCCAGGCCAGCACAAGCAACAGCACCAAATCGGGTTGGCCGCCGAGGATACGTAGCCGCGGCAAGACGGTGCTCTGCACCATTGCCGCCAGCAGCATTAGCGGGAAGCCCAGCTGCAGGCTCATGGCGTACCTCCGCCACCTGTGGCTTCTTCGAGGATCGAGAGATCGAGCGGCTCAAAGCTAGTGATGACCGAGACGATGCGCAGATCGTCGAAGTCAACACTGGGGCGCACTTCCGCCTCTTGAAACAGAGCAGCCTGCTGTCGCTGCACGCTGACCACCTGCCCGATCACGATGTTGGCCGGGAAGCTTCCCCCCAGGCCAGAGGTAAGAACGAGATCGCCCTCCTCCACCACTGCTTCTTGTGGGATCAGCTCCATACGCAGACCACCCTGCAACTGGCCGACCACTGTGCCCTCTGCGCGGCTTCCTTGCAGAAAGGCATTGATGGCGCTCGCCTGATCGATAGCCAGCCGCACCCACGCCGCATTGGCGGCCACGCGCTCTACGCGCCCTACTAGCCCCCGCTCATTGATGACCGGGTTGCCTTCACGGATGCCGTCGCGTGCCCCACGATTGATGATCACCCAACGCAGATAGCCGCTGGTATCCCGCGCGATCACGTCAGCGGTGACCAGTTCTTGGTCAGGGTGTGCGGCGGCGTAGTTCACAAGGCCGCTTAGGCGATAGTAGTCGCGCTCGATCTCGCGGAGTCGGACGACTTCCACTTGCAGCTCAGCCAGCAGGCGCTCTAACTCCTGCGTGCGCTGCCGGAGCGCCGTGTAGTCCTCCGGCTCGTTGAACAGTTCCAGCGTGGCGTCTGTGCCACTGGTGAGAAGCCCCATAAGCGGAGAGAGAGGGGCTATAACGGCACTGATCGCCGGCCGCATAACCTCTGATCGCAGGCCTGCCGCGAGGATCAGCATGGAGAGGATCAACAAGACCCCCAGTGTCAACAAACGGCTGCTTCCGCGGCGCATCCCTACCCCATTCGGCGCGATCTTTCCCCATAAAGACAAAAAGGCGTGATCGCTGTTAAGGTTACAGAGACCACCCCTGCTTTGCAACAAGTCGGTTGTGTCTGAAACGGCCAAGGCCGGCGGATCAGTGGCGTGTGCTGCCTCGCTCAAGTCCGACCAGAACTTGGCGCAGATTGTCGTAGTCCTCAAGCACGCGGGCTGCGCCTCGCACCACGCACGTCATGGGGTCCTCTGCCAACCAGACGCGCATGTTGACCTCTTCCGCCACCCTTTCGGTCAAGCCGGCCAGCAGCGAACCACCGCCCGCCATGCAGATACCGCTTTCCATCAAGTCAGCGATCAGCTCCGGGGGCGTCTCTTCCAGTGTTTCCTTGATAACGTTGATCACCGTCTGCACCGAACTGGAGAGCGCCTCGCGCAGTTCAATAGAAGAGACTTCCACTGCTTCCGGCAGGCCAGTGATGAGGTTGCGCCCCCGCATAACGTATGAGCGCTCCTCGGGGAGCGGATAGGCCGATCCACAGCGTATTTTAGCCTCCTCAGCCATGCGTTGACCAACAAGTAAGTTATACTTGTTGCGCATGTACTGGATGATGTCCTCATCCATCTCATCGCCGGCAACGCGGATGGACTTGCTGCTCACAACACCACCCAATGAGAAGATCGCCACTTCGGTAGTGCCCCCGCCGATGTCCACGATCATGCTGCCGCGAGTTTCGGAGATAGGCAGCCCTGCCCCGATAGCGGCAGCCACTGGCTCCTCAATGAGGAACGCCTCGCGGGCGCCTGCTGACATAGTAGCGTCATAGACGGCGCGTTTTTCTACCTCCGTCACGCCAGCGGGGATGCCGACCACTACGCGCGGGCGCGGCAAGGGGACCAGTGTATGCTCGTGTGCTTTCCCGATGAAATATTCCAGCATGGCCTGCGTGATCTCAAACTCGGAGATCACGCCATCGCGCAGGGGGCGAATGGCGATAATGTTGGCCGGTGTACGTCCTACCATCTCCCGCGCTTCTGCGCCGATAGCCAGCGCTTTGCGCGACTTCTTCTCGATGGCGACCCAGGACGGCTCGTTGATCACAACGCCGCGACCACGCACAGCGACCAGCGTGTTGGCTGTCCCTAAATCGATGCCGATATCAAGGGAAAAGAGACCAAGCAGCCAGTTAAGCGGGGTGAACAAGCGGTCTGCTCCAGAATGGGACGCACGCCCCTGAGATGAAAGCTGAACGCAAAATCCGGTGGTCTTGTTCAGCGGGCAGGATTATACCATCCCGATCTACCCCCTGCAATCAGCGCGTTGCCTGTGCGGTAGGCAGAGGGACGTCAATGAATAGTCGGCAGGTATCAAACACCCGCCGAGGGTTTTCCTGGCATGTCCTGCAGCGGTGTAGGATGGATGATCGTTTGCTGCTTGGCTTCCTGTATTTCCTGAATGCGCTTGCGGGCTTCCATGGTCGGCGGGTGGATGGGCAGCACCACATAGAAGGTGCTGCCTGGCAAAGTGTCCTCGTTATGTCCCTCGCTCTCCACCCAGATGCGCCCCCCATGCGCCTCGATGATGCCGCGTGCAATGGGCAATCCCAAGCCCGGCCCGGCCCCTTTAAACTTGGTCTTGCCGCTGGAATGCAGCTCCGTCGGCCCGACACGGAAGAACTTCTCGAAGATCAGCGAGTGGTATTCCTTGTCAATGCCGATGCCGCTATCCCGAACGGCGATCTGGATGCTGATCGGTTCCCCCTGCTCGTTGCGCTCACAAACTTGCCCCTCAATGTCGATCCTGCCACCATCGGGTGTGAACTTGATGGCGTTGGTGATCAGATTCTGGAAAGCCTGCACCAACCGCTTGTAATCTCCGTAGATCGGCGGCAGGTTGCGCAAGCCGCGTGCTGTGAGGGTCTGCTTGCGTTCGTGGATAGCCTCGGCGTAAGGCTCAATCGCCAGCTTGAGGACGCTGGAGAGGGTGACTTCCACAAAGTTGAGGTCCATGCTGTCCACGTCGATCTGGGAGACATCGAGCATGGAGGTGATGACCTCGGCCATACGCTGACTGGCCTGCCCTAGACTGGTAATGATGTTGATCGTCTCTTGCGGATCGAGCAGGTTGCGTTCGCCCATCTCGCGCAGTAAGTCGGCGTATCCTTGAATCTGGGTTAGGGGCGTGCGCAGCTCATGCGAAGCGATAGCGATGAAGTCCGTCTTGACCGAGTCGAGGAGCTGAAGGCGTTCGTTTGTGGTGCGCAGGTCCTCGTTCAGCGCACTGATGCGTTGGTTGAGTGTACGTAGGTCGTTCACCAAGCGGGCATTCTTGAGGGCGGCAACGGTCTGTGTGGCCAATGCCTCCAGCAGATCAACCTCGCTGGCGTAAAAGGGGTCATCGTTGGCTTTGGGCCCCACAGCCAGCAGGCCGATGAGCTGATCGTCGTCTACGATGGGAGCATAGATGTCCATCTCCAAGCCGGCGAAGTAGCGCCGCTCGTGGTCCGGCGCATCGAAGAAGTCGCGGTGGTAGTCGATGTCGTACTGCAACAGAGGGCGACGGGTAAGCATGAAATGCTGATAGATGGGGCTATCAAGTGACAGTGTACCGCGAGCAGCAAGCTCGCCCTGTGGGGCGCCAACTTTTTCCAGTGCGATGTGATCGTCTACGCGGGTTGCGAGGATAAGCTGGCTGCGCCGTGTTGCCAGCAGCTCGTTGATCGTCTTGACGGCCACAGCGGCTAAATCATCCAATTCTATCACGCTGTTGATACGCTGGGCATAGCGGCGTAAGGCTTCAGGGGCGCTGGCCAGATCGCGATCGGTCAGATTGCGCAGCAGCCAGCGCACAAAGCGCATCACGGGCAGCATCAGTATGGCCACCGCCAGCGCCACCAGCCCGCCGACGACCAGCGCTTCAGGCCGTGTCAGGTCGGAGAGCCTCAGATAGAGCGCCACCGCGATGCCCCCGAAGATCAACAAGCCGGCAACGATCGTCAGCACGGCGCGGCTCACGATCCAGCGTATAGCCTCGCGCAGATCAACCACGCGGTGCGCTACTACGCCGTAGACCAAGCCCACTGTTCCTACCAGCCGTAGGCTGTATCCTGCATAGTTCAGCGGGAACAGCCAAGTGGCGGCTAGCGCATCGCCGAAGAGCGCTAGCGGCAACACAAAAGCCCAGAACAGGATACGATTGGCGTACAGCGGCAGCGATTCGCGTAGAAATGCCCGCCAGATCAGCACAAAAAGCACCGCTATGGAGATCAGCCAGCCCACAGCGGCGATTTCAGCATCCAGCGTGAGGACTAGGTTGGGCGCTCTCAGCACACGTAGTTGTGCCCCGATAAGAGGCGGGGCAGCCGAGAGATGGGCAGCGATGATTGCCGCCTCCCACACCAGCGTGAGTGCTCCGGCACCCATCATTACCCGTCGATCCGCCGCCAAATAAGCCAATGTCAGGAGGCCGATCAAGCCGCTGCTCAGGACAAAGCCCAGCAAGACCACCAGCTGATTGGTCAGCGCAGGGGAAAGGGGTATCTGGTTCCCCAGTAACAGAGCGTGCACCCCCATCAGCAGCGCAGAGTAGCCGCAGAAGAGCGACAGCCACAGCTTCAGCGGGCCGTGGCGGATGCGCCCCAGCAGCACGATGGCCAGCAGTAAAAGATAGGCTGCGCTGATGATCAGTAGGGCGATCATGGAGACAGCCCTTCATCGTCTTGAGCGGGTGTATCTCTCGCTGACGCCTCCGGCTCCTCACTGAGGCCGTATTCCTCCGCTTCCTGAGAAGGCTCTGCCCTTTCCTCAAAACCGGACAGCGTCACGATGTAGCCCAGCTCCTCAATGCGGCCGGCCTCTATGCGATCGCGCTCAGCTTGTAGCGCACGCTCGCGCTCCACGCGGCGGTCTTCCTCCAACACTGCTGCAGAGGCCAGCGTGTCGCCAGGGGCCAAGTTCATGAGCTGCACCCCCTGCGTATTGCGGCCAATGCGCGAAATCTCATCCACGCGGGTGCGCAGGGCTATGCCGCCAGTGGTGATGAGAGTAAGATGATCGCCGGGCTTGACGGTGCGGATGGCGATAATAGGGCCGGTTTTCTGGTTGTGGGCCAGGGTGCGCACTCCTAGCCCATAGCGGGACTGCAAAGGATATTCCCGCACAGGCGTGCGCTTACCGTAAGCGTTCTGGGTGACGATCAGCAGGTCGGCATCTGGATCGCTGATCACATCCATACCGGCCACCACATCGCCCGGACGCAGCTTGATGGCATTCACCCCTGCGGCGCTGCGGCCCATAGGCCGAACTTCTGACTCGTTGAAGCGGATTGCCATCCCTTGTGCTGTGACGATGATGAGGTCCTGATCGCCGGTGGTGAGCTTGACCCAGCCCAGCTCATCGCCTTCCTCCAGCGAGATGGCAATCAAGCCGCTGGGACGCACTGCTTCAAAGGCGCTCACCTCCACACGCTTGATGCGCCCCTGACGGGTGACCATCGTGCAGTATTCCACCTCTTCAAAGCTGGGCACAGCGACGGCGGCGGTGATGTGTTCATCGGGGCCTAGCGCCAGCACGCTGATCAGTGGGATACCTTTAGCAGTGCGTCCAGCATCGGGAATCTGGTAAACCTTCTCCTGATAAACCTTGCCGCGATCGGAGAAGAACAGGATGCTGTCCAGCGAACCGGCAGCTACGAGGTGCTCCACATCGTCCATCTCGCGGGTTGTGATACCAGTAACACCCTTGCCCCCGCGCTGCTGCGTGCGGTAGGCTTCCGCTGCCACACGCTTGATGTACCCCATGCGCGTGATGAAAATCAGCACGTCCTCATCGGGCACAAGGTCGGCCTCGTCGAAGTCCTCGCCCACGCCGGGCAGGATAGCGGTGCGGCGGACATCGCCGAACTTCTCGGCCAACTCGTTGAGGTCATCGCGGATGAGGTACAGGATTTTCTTCGGGTGCGCCAGCAGGTCCTCTAGGCGGGCGATCTGCTCCAGCAGGGCCTGATACTCCTCCTCGATCTTCTGCCGCTCCAGTGCTGCCAGTCGGCGCAACTGCATGTCCAGGATGGCTTGTGCCTGCTCCTCGGATAGCTTATAGGTCACCATGAGGCGGTTGCGGGCTTCGTCTGCGTCGGGGCTGCGGCGGATCATGCTGATGATCGCATCCAGATTGGCGATGGCGATCAGCAGGCCCTCCAGGATGTGCGCACGACGGCGGGCGCGTTCAAGGTCAAAGACGGTGCGCCGCTCAATCACGGTGCGGCGGTGGCTGATGTAGTAGCGCAGTGCTCCCTTGAGCGTTAGCAAGCGCGGCTCGTTGTTGACCAACGCCAGCATCTGCACGCCGAAAGTGCTCTGCAGGGCTGTGTACTTGAGCAGACGGTTGATCACGGTGCGCGGTTGCGCTCCGCGCTTGAGCTCCACGACAATAGACATGCCGCGCCGATCCGACTCATCACGCAGGTCAGCGATCATGTCCAGTTTGCCCTCACGCACCAGGGCTGCAATGCGCTCGATAATGCTGGTCTTGTTGATCTGGTAGGGAATCTCGGTGATAACGATGCGGTAGCGCCCACCGGACATGGTCTCTACGTGCATCTTGGCGCGGATCACAATGCGGCCCTTGCCGGTGGCGTAGGCGTTGACAATACCCTCTGAGCCGACGATCACGCCGCCGGTGGGGAAGTCCGGCCCTTTGATGAATTGCATCAAGTCCTCAACGGTCACGTCGCGCAGGTCTTCGTCGATCTCTTCGCCGGGCGGGGCCGTCATGCGCTCGATGAGGAATTCAACGGCCTGTGCTACCTCACGGAGGTTGTGTGGCGGGATGTTGGTCGCCATCCCTACTGCAATGCCGGAGATGCCGTTCACCAGTAGGTTGGGCAGGCGGGCAGGGAGCACTTCCGGCTCTTGCAGCGTGCCGTCGAAGTTATCGGTGAAGTCCACCGTGTTTTTGTCAATGTCTTCCAGCAGCATCTCGGCTACCGCAGCTAAGCGGGCCTCGGTGTAACGCATCGCTGCCGGGCTGTCGCCGTCAACCGAACCGAAGTTGCCTTGTCCATCGATGAGGGGGTAGCGCATGGAGAAAGGCTGAGCCATGCGTGCCATAGCGTCGTAAACGGCGGCGTCTCCGTGGGGGTGATATTTGCCCAGCACCTCCCCTACAATACGGGCACTCTTCTTATACGGCGCGTTGGAGCGCAAGCCCATGTCGTGCATGGCATAGAGGATGCGGCGGTGAACGGGTTTGAGGCCATCGCGTACATCGGGGAGTGCGCGGGCGACAATGACGCTCATGGCGTAATCCAGATAAGAGTCGCGCATCTCCTCATTGATGTCGACAGGCCGTACAGTACCGATATCCATCTAACATCTCCAGGGGAAAAGTCAGAGCGTCTGTTGAATTATACTTCAGACGGCAGGCGAAGGCCATGCGGGAGACGTTTCGCGGAGGAATCCGACTTCGCATCTGCCAGTACTGCGGGTTCAGTCAGATTTTGTATTGTGAGACAACACAGACGTAGTAGAATCCAGACGCACGCTAACTACCACAGAGGGGGAGGCATGGCGGACTTCAAGCTCGTGGCTGATTACCAGCCAACCGGCGATCAGCCAGAAGCCATCGCAGCGTTAATCGACGGCCTGCGCAAAGGGTATAAGCACCAAACCCTGCTTGGTGCAACCGGTACGGGCAAAACCTTTGTCATCGCTAACATCGTTGCTGCTATCAATCGCCCCACGCTCGTGATCGCCCACAACAAGACGCTGGCCGCTCAGCTCTACAGCGAGTTCCGCGCCTTCTTCCCTCACAATGCTGTGGAATACTTTGTTTCGTACTATGACTACTATCAGCCGGAAGCCTATGTCCCCCAGTATGACCTGTACATTGAGAAAGAGGCCACGATCAACGAGGAGATAGATCGGCTGCGCTTGGCGGCTACCGTTGCGCTCATGAGCCGCCGTGATGTGCTGATCGTTGCCTCGGTTTCGTGCATTTACGGCATCGGCGATCCGCAGACATGGGGGCGGGCGCAGGTCTATCTGCGGCGCGGCGAAGTGATCCGGCGCAACGCTGTGCTGCGTCAGCTGGCCGACATCCAATACAGCCGCAACGATATGGAACTCACCCCTGGCACTTTTCGTGTGCGCGGCGACACGATGGAGATCATGCCCGGCTACAGTGAGGATGCCTATCGTATTTCGCTGTGGGGGGATGAGGTGGAGCGCATCGTGCGCCTTGATCCCCTCACCGGTGAGATTTTAGAGGAGCTAGAGGAAGTTCGTATCTTCCCGGCCAAGCAATTCATCGCTGAGTATGACCGCCTGCAGGAGGCCATCCGCAATATTGAGGAGGAGCTGGAAGAACGTATCCGCTTTTTCCGCAGCCAGGGGCGCCATCTGGAGGCTCAACGCATTGAGCAGCGCACCCGCTATGATATGGAGATGCTGCGCGAGATGGGCTATTGCGCTGGCATTGAGAACTACTCGCGCCATCTGGATGGCCGTGCCCCAGGCACACCCCCGTGGACGCTCGTGGATTACTTCCCTGGCGACTACTTGCTGGTAATAGATGAGTCGCACATGACCATCCCTCAACTGCGGGGCATGTATCACGGCGACCGCAGCCGCAAGGAGACGCTCGTCGAGTACGGCTTTCGCTTGCCCAGCGCGGTGGACAATCGCCCCCTGACTTTTGAGGAGTTCCTCGAGCGTGTCAATCAGGTGATCTACACCAGCGCCACCCCAGGCCCCTTTGAACTGGAGCACAGTGCTCAGGTTGTGGAGCAGATCATCCGCCCGACGGGGCTAGTAGACCCTGAAGTGGAGGTCAGACCGGTGGCAGGACAGGTTGACGATCTGGTGAGTGAGATCAAGCGGCGCGTAGAGCGAGGCGAGCGCACGCTGGTCACCACGCTTACCAAGCGCATGGCAGAAAAGCTTTCCGACTACCTGATGGAGATGGGTATCCGCGTACACTACCTGCATAGTG
The DNA here is from genome assembly GCA_034434955.1 of Anaerolineae bacterium. Classification (GTDB taxonomy): domain Bacteria; phylum Chloroflexota; class Anaerolineae; order Aggregatilineales; family UBA3940; genus DAOTYL01. Next base: position 10,746 of record DAOTYL010000123.1, read on the forward strand.
AGATTGAGACCATCGAGCGCGTGGAAATCCTGCGCGACTTGCGATTAGGCGTTTACGATGTGGTGGTGGGCATTAATCTGCTGCGCGAAGGGTTAGACCTGCCGGAAGTTTCGCTGGTTGCCATCCTTGACGCCGACAAGGAGGGCTTCCTGCGTTCGGAGACGGCGCTCATCCAGACGATTGGCCGCGCCGCCCGTCACGTCAACGGCAAAGTGATCATGTACGCCGATCACATCTCGCAGGCGATGCAAGCTGCTATCGACGAGACCAACCGTCGTCGTGCCAAGCAGATCGCCTACAATGAGGCGCACGGCATTGTGCCGACCAGTATCGTCAAAGAGATTCATGACCTCACAGACCGCGTCCGTGCACAGGCCGCTGAGGCCGCACGAGCGCCCACCCTGCCGGAAAGGTTGCCTGCACATGAGCTGGAACACCTGATCCGAGAACTGGAAAAGCAGATGAAGCAGGCTGCTCAGAACCTTGAGTTTGAGAAGGCAGCGCTGATCCGCGACCAAATCTTTGAGCTGCGTGAGCTATTGGTGCTGCAAAAAACAGGGCGGGGCGATGTGCCCATTTGGGAGCAAGATCGCTTGGTGCCGCTGGCCGATGAGGACTTTAGCGAAGTGGAAGCGCCCTGAAGGCCCATCATCCCTGGGGCATACCTGCTGGCACATTCGGCAGCTCGCTGCTAGAGTAAGGATCAGCGATCCTGCCCAACTGTGCTGAGGTCACCATGAGCCAGCCCATGATTAGGTTATTGTTCGTCAGCGATACCCCCGAGGTTGCCTCCGCGGCCGACCCTGCCTTGACCGCTGCTGCTGATATTGAAGTGGTCGGCTATCTGCCCGCCAGCGAGGACGTTGTGCGCATGGCGCTGGGGTATCGGCCAGACGTGGTGGTGATGGACTACGATATGCCTGGCCTCGACGCTGCTGAAATAGCCCGCACCCTCCTGCATGAGGATGCTGCCGTTCAGGTCATCATGCTCTCGCTGGTAGGCGATGTGGAAGACATCCGCCACGCCATGCGTGCGGGCGCCCGCGACTACCTGATCAAGCCCCTTCATGAGGGTGAACTGGTTGAGACAGTGCGCTGGCTGATCGCCGAGCGACGCGAATATGCACGTATGCAGGCCTTTGTCCGCCAGATGCGCCGCGCTTACGACGCCCTTTTCACTGATGACAAACCCGTGCCGCCAACGGTAGTGGCCTTTCTGGAGCAGCAGGCGGCGAAGAACCCTGATGATCGTCTAGCGCAGGAGACGCTTGCCGTTGCTTATGCTCGCAACCGCGATTGGAAGCGGCTTGCCCCGCTGGCAGTAGAGTTGGCACGCGCCTCCTTAGATTGACCCGCTGCATTGGGGGGAAAAGGGAGAGGGCGCCTCAGATAGGCGCCCCTCTGCTACCACCTTCGTCATCCACTCACACTGTGAACTTGCCGTCCTTGTAGAATAGATTGCCGTCTACGATGATCTCCCCACCGGAGCGCATATCGCAGATCATATCCCAGTGGATGGCCGACTCGTTCTTGCCGCCGGTGTCGGGGTAGCTTGCCCCCAGGGCCATGTGCACCGTGCCGCCGATCTTCTCATCAAACAGGATGTTGCGCGTGAACTTCTGGATGCCCTCGTTTGTCCCAATGGCAAACTCGCCCAGATAGCGCGCGCCGGCATCTGTATCCAGCACTGAATTGAGGAAGTCCTCGGCCTTGCGGGCAGTGGCCTTTACCACCCGACCGTCCTCAAACCATAGCTCCACGCCGTCTACCTCGCGGCTGTTGTAGATCGCCGGATAGGTAAAGCGCACCCAGCCGTTGACCGAGTCTTCCACCGGCCCGGTGAAAATCTCACCGTCGGGGAAGTTCTTCTTGCCATCGGCGTTGATAAACGTGCGGTTGCGTATAGAGAGCGTCAGGTCGATGTTCTCGCCGCGCACCTCAACCCTATCGCGGCCTTTGAGCCAATCCACCAACCGCTGCTGCTCAGCCGATTTTTGTCGCCAATAAGCTACCGGATCGTCAAGGTGCACCATCGCAGCGCCGTAGACGAAGTCTTCGTACTCACTGAGGCTCATTTCGGCATCCTGCGCGGCGGCCTGAGTGGGATACTGTGTCAGCGTCCAGCGTAACTCACCGCTGGCCTGCCGCTCCATAAAGCGTTTGGTGATGGGTGCGTTCGTCTTACGCACGCGCACGATGCGTGCTGGGTCTACGTTGGTAAGCGCCTTGGTGTTCACATCTGCCAGCAGGGCAATGTCCACGTCAATGTGCTCAATGATCCACTGGGAGAGAGGGCTGAGGAAGTCTAACTGCTCATCGCTCGCGTAACGGTAGAAGACCTCATCGGCGCCGGTGGGCGCCATACGGAAGAAGGCATGCCCACCGGCCTGAAGCACGTATTTGTATACCTCCAATGCCAGCGGCGTGGCGAGCGGGTCAAATACGCGGATTTGCACCAGATCACCTCGCTGCACGGCGACAGAGTAATTCACGAGAACGCTGGCGACTTTGTCTACTCTTGGGTCCATGCTTTATTCTCCTGTGAGTCCGTCTTAGGAAGCAATTTGCATTGCTGCTATGCGGCCATCGGCGTCACATTATAGCACCCTCCTGCCCAAGCGAGGATTGAAAAGGGGGCTGGCAGTCACAGGTGGAAACAGGCCGGCGCTTTAAGTAGATTCGTATAGATGGATACACCTCTCAATGCGGACGGAGGAGATGAGCCATGAATCTCAGTTACATCACCCTTTACGTGGAAGACGTGCAGCGCACGAAGGCATGGTACGTCACGACTCTGGAGCTGGCCGTCATCTCCGACCGCGGAGATGCGGTGCTGCTGGGTGGCCCTCAAGGGGCGGCGCTGGAGTTGCGCAAAGGCAAGCCGCTCGATCACCCAGAGCGCGTGCGGCTGGGCTTCAACGTAGCAGATGTCAGCACTGTCTTCAAGCGCATGAACGACCGCAAAGTTCCCCTGCCGGGCGGTCTCAAGAAGACCGAGCGTGGTCATTTGGCCATGACGCTCAAGGACCCCGCAGGGCACACCGTCGAAATCTTTCAGGTGCAAACTGAGGAACTCCAGCGCGAGCTGAGCCTCCCGCAGTCGCGCCCATGAGCTTCCTTGAGCGGGTTTCACCATGCCGACACTGGCCTTCTACAAACCTTATGGGGTGCTGACCGCCTTCACCAGCCGCGAGGGTGCGCCTACCCTTGCCGATTACATCCGTCTTCCGGACGTATATCCTGCGGGCCGTTTGGACAAGGACAGCGAAGGATTGCTGATCCTCACCGATGATGGCAGGTTAGCACACTTGATCACCCATCCGCGCCATCGGCTGCCCAAGGTTTATCTGGTGCAGGTGGAGCGTATTCCTGATGAAGCAGCGTTGGCCGCACTGCGTTCAGGCGTTCTGATTGGAGGGCACCGCACGCGTCCGGCGCAGGCTGAACTGCTTGACAATCCGCCCGATCTGCCGCCCCGCCCTGTGCCGATCCGCTTCCGCAAGTCTGTGCCCACAGCGTGGCTGCAGCTGACGCTGTGGGAGGGGCGCAAGCGGCAGGTGCGCCATATGACGGCTGCTGTTGGGCATCCCACCCTGCGGCTGGTGCGGGTGGCAATAGGCCCTCTTGAGCTGGGCAACCTCCAGCCCGGCAAGTGGCGTCTGCTGACGGCGCAGGAACTGCATGCCTTGCGTCAGGCGGCAAGGGGTAATGGCTAAGCAAACTATTAGGTGGTGCCTTTGGGGCGTCTGGCAGCGCGGATGCGCTTCAATGCGCTGACACGCACCTGCAGTGCCCCAAAGTCGATCTGATCGCCCTCGTGCAGGCGATATCGCAGCCCAGGATGCAAATAGTGGTCGTTCACACGGGTACCGTTAGTGCTGTCCAGATCGATCAGCCAGAGGCCATCCGCAGCCGGCAGCAAGATGGCGTGCTGCCGCGACATGCCCAGTTCCAGCGCCCCATATACGGAGAAGTCCAGATCGGGGTGTGTAGCGGCGCGGGGGTCCATCCGCCCAATTACCATGGGCCGCCGCACTTCCACGGTGAGCATTTTATCGTCCTCTCTGCTGATCTGAAACGTCACACGCCACAAAGCGCTCCGCTTATAGACCTCGGGCCGCACTTGCGCCGCGCTCGTCACGTCTGCCTGAGGCGCATCAGCAAGGGGTGCTTCAGGCAGATCTCCGATCAGCCGGAGAATGGGGTCGGGGAGTCCGTTGCGAAGCTCGGCTTGCTCTTTCTCAGCCTGGCGGGCGAGATCGGCAGCCAGCTTGCGCAGATGTTCACGGAGGGCCTTTGGAAGCTGTGCATCTTCTTCCGGAGCCTTCTCAAGCAGCGAGCGCGTTTCAGGATCGGGATAAAGGGGTTCCTCATCCGAGGGCGGCTCGGCCCCGGTGAGAGATTGATCGCGATCGGGAGGGATGGCTTCGTTCACACGTCTCCATCTCCCATTGTGGCTCTTCTTCCGATGGCTTACTCTGCATCAGGAACTATATCATACATGGCCTTCGTGCTCAACCGCGCTTTGTCGTTGAAGCGATGGCCCTTTGTGCTATCATATGGAACATTCTGCTTCCAGCGGCATCCAAGGAATGCGAGCACATTTCGATTTCTGACGAGGAACTATGTCTCAATCCACATCTGAGCGACGCACCCACCACCTGATTTTGCTGCCTTCCGGACGGCGAGGGGATGTCCCGGAGGGCATAACTGTGCTAGAGGCCGCCCGCTCGCTGGGCGTGGAGATCGAGTCGATCTGCGGCGGGCGGCTGACGTGCGGCAAATGTCAAGTTGTGCTGGAGCGCGGTACGTTTACCAAACATCACATTACGTCAGCCGATGATCACCTTACCCCGCCCAACGAAGCGGAGCGTTCCTGTGCAGCCCACTACGGCATCAACCTCAACGAACGACGTTTGGCCTGTGCGACACACATTGTCGGCGATGTGTTGATCACCGTTCCGGAGGAAAGTCAGGCGCGGAAGCAGGTTATCCGCAAGGAGGCGAGCGACCTGACCATCGAGGTTGCTCCCGCCGTGCGTTTAGTGTACGTGGAAGTGCAGCCACCGAAGATGGGCAGCCCTGGCGATTGGCAGCGCGTGCAGGCGGCACTGGCCGAACAATGGGACTTGCAAGATGTGACCCTTGATGTGGTGCTGCTGCCGGAATTGCAAAAGAAACTACGCGCTGGCAAATGGGCCTTGACGCTCACCATATGGCAAGACCAAGAGGTGATCCGTATTGAGCCGGGCTATGTAGAGAGCCTCTACGGGCTAGCGGTGGACATTGGCACGACTACCGTTGCAGGCTATTTGTGCGACTTGCGCACAGGACGCGTGCTTGCCACAGAAGCGATGATGAATCCGCAGATCCGCTATGGCGAGGATGTCATCAGCCGCATCACCTACGGGCAAACCGAGCCGCAGGGCGTCAATCGTATGCACCGAGCCATCATCCGTGCCCTGAACGAACTGGCAACAAACGCTGCTGCCAAGGCCGGCACCGATGCGGCCGAAATCACGGACATGGTGTTGGTGGGCAACACCGTGATGCACCATCTGCTACTCGGTATTGACCCGGTAGAGATCGGACGTGTGCCTTTCGCGCTGGCCACCTACGATGCGCTGGACCTCAAAGCGCGCGATGTAGGCCTTAAAGCGGTGCATCCGGCGGCGAGGGTGCACATCTTGCCCTGCGTCGCCGGATATGTCGGTGCGGACAACGTGGGCGTGCTGCTGGCCGAGCAACCCCACCTAGATGAGCAGATCACACTGGTCATTGATGTAGGAACCAACGCTGAGATTCTGTTGGGCAATCGCGAGCGTATGCTTTCCGCCTCCAGTCCTACCGGCCCGGCCTTTGAGGGAGCGACAATCAAGCATGGGCAACGCGCTGCGCCCGGGGCGATTGAGCGTGTGCGTATCGATATGGCGAGCGGGCGTGTGCGCTATAAGGTGATCGGCGACGACCGTTGGAGCGATGAGCTGCAAGAAGGCGAGGCGTTGCGACCCACCGGTATCTGCGGATCGGGCATTATTGAAGCGGTAGGAGAACTGTTCCGCACGGGCCTGATTGACCACACAGGGCGCTTTGTGGCGGATGCCCATCAGCGCCATCCTATGGCGCACAACGAAGGAGCAGGCGAACTTTTGCTGGCTACCGCTGATGAGACGGCCACCGGCGAGCCGATTGTCGTCACCCAGTATGATGTGCGGCAGATCCAGCTCGCCAAGGGCGCACTTTATGCCGGCACGCGCCTGCTCATGGACCGTCTGGGGGTGGATCGCATTGACCGCATCAAGCTGGCGGGGGCGTTCGGTAGCTACATCGACCCACGCTATGCGATGCTTATCGGCATGATCCCGGACTGTGATCTGGAGCACGTGCAGGCCGTTGGCAACTCCGCGGGCGATGGGGCACGCATTGCTCTGCTGAACGCCAGGCAACGCCTTCTGGCGCAGCAGGCTGCCCGCGCCGTTGAATATGTGGAGACAGCCGCCGAACCCAAGTTTCAGGAATACTTTGTGGCAGCAATGTGGCTTCCCCATGCTCATGACCCGTTCCCGCATTTGGAGCAGCTGGGGCTGCTGGCCGAACACCGCTAGGTTCGCTTACTGGCAGAGCAGGCGACCTGTCGCTATACTGCGGACAGCAGGTCAAATGAGGAGAGCTTGTGAGACACTTTTTCCGCAATTTTGATTACACATTGCTGATCCTTGTGGCGATCCTCACCATCGTTGGGGTCATGATGATTGACAGTGCCACCCACGATGTGCCTAGCCTTGCTGACCGTGTCAGCAGCCAGATCGTATACGGTATCGTCGGGCTCGTTCTCGTGTTTCTGGTTGCGGCGCTAGATTATCGCCTGCTGACCAGCACCTACTTGTGGATCTACGGCGGGATCGTGCTCTTCTTGGCGCTGGGCACACTGCTAGGCGTTGAGGGCGAGGCAGGGGCGCAAAGCTGGATCAACCTTGGCATAGCCGGTTTCCAGCCCTCGGAGCTGGCCAAAATCCTCCTGATTGTGGTGCTGGCGCAACATCTCGCCCGCAACCGCGAGCATATCGGCCG
>DAOTYL010000124.1:0-13967 GCA_034434955.1 Anaerolineae bacterium
GAGAAGGCTCTGGATAGGGTGGCGCAGTACGGCGCTGAGAAGGTGCGCGATGGGGATGTCGTCTTCATGTACAGCATGAGCTCGACAGTGTGGCGCATCCTCAAGCGGGCCAAAGCGCAGGGCAAATCTTTCAGCGTGATAGTCACCGAGTCGCGCCCGGCCAATGAGGGTCTGTGGACAGTGACCGAAATGGACAAAGTCGGCATCCCGGTCTCGGTGAGCATTGATGCCTGCATCGGCGAACTGGTGCCTATGAGCGATGTGGTGTTTGTCGGGGCGGATGCCATCTCATCGCACGGATATTCGCTGTGTAAGGTAGGCACCTATCCGACCGCACTGGTAGCCAAGGCACATGGCGTGCCGTTCTATATCGCTGCCGACACGCTCAAGTTCGACTCTAGTACGCTGTTGGGGCTGCCCTTCCGTGTGGACCCTATCCATCGGCACGAGGTGCTCACCAGCGGTGAATATTCCGAGCGTGTGCAGGTCGTGGGACATCTGTTTGATGAAACGCCGCCGGAGCTGGTGACGGCCATCATCACCGAGCGAGGTTTGGTGCATCCCACCGCCTGCTTCACGGTGATGACCCAGATGAGGCTCAGCCGCCGGTTAAGCGAGATGCTCCCGGCCTGGGTGCGTGGTGAGCTGTGACCGGAGGAAGGTCATGAAGTTCCGCGACCGACGATCGAAGAAGATTGTCTTCGTCTCGCACTGCATTATCAACTGCAACAACAAGTTTCCGGGATATGCTGATGTACCCGGCGCTTATACAACGTTCGTGATCCCCATTCTGGAGCAAGGGGTGGGCATCTTTCAGATGCCGTGCTGTGAGGTGTTGGGTTGGGGCGGCGTGGGACGCAGACATATTGAATATGACCTTGACCGCAACAACCTCGATCAAGACTGGATCAAAGCGTATCCGGAGTTGTGCGCTCACTGGGCACGTTGGACTGCTGACCGTCTTGAGGACTACGTTGTGAACGGCTATCAGGTGCTGGGCATCATCTACGTACAGGACAGCCCCACCTGCGGCCTTGACCACGTTGACCCTTTCCCACAGGTGCACTTTGACCTGCTGGACAGCGGCGTCACGTGGGACAACCTGATCTTTGAGGACCTGATCGCCCGGCTGGAAACGCCGGAACAGATGGCCGCACGGGGAGCCAGCGGCAAGGGCGCTTTTGGCAGTGTGCTGCGCGATGAACTCATCAAGCGCGGGATTGACATCCCTTGGCTGGGATACGTCCCCTCCAAGCCCATGCTGGAACAGAGCGCCTGGATCCTCCATTCGCTGGGCTTGGAGGTACCTGATGCGCTGCTTGGTTATCTGAAGGGGTAATCCCCATCTCTTTGAGGAGGGAAAGGAGGTTCGCATTCAGGGTGATGCCGTCGCAAGTCTGTGAGCAAAAAAGTTGCTTTATTCACCGAAAGGGAGGTCAGAGATGAAAGGGCTGAAGTACGCACTGCTGGTGGGTTTGGTGCTCATCTTGATGCTCGTGATGAGCGGATGTGCACAGCCCACCCCAACGGAGGAGGTCGCGCCGCCTGCCGAAGAGACCGAGGTTGCGCCATCCCCCGAGGAGACCGAGGTTGCACCGCCACCTGCCGAAGAGACCGAGGCGCCCGCCGAGGTGATCGAGTTGGTCTACATGCGGCAGGCGGAGGGCCATCAAGTGGAGTTGGACTTGGTGGAGGAGTTCAACGCCACGCATCCCAACATCCACGTGACGGTGGACTCGGTACCCGCCGAGGACAACTATCCCAAGTTGGTGCTCACCTCCGAGGCTGGCAACCCGCCCGATGTGTACATGACCTACTTCACGCTGGGCGCGGCGACCAACGGATTGGCGTTGGACCTCACCCCCTTCATCGAGCAGGAAGGTGAGGAGTGGTTCAACAGCCTCTCGGAGAATGGCTGGGTCTTCCACGAATACGCCGGCAAGTACTATGCTGTGCCCTGGCGCGTGGCTCCCAGCATGGTCATCCTCAACACCAACCTGCTGGAGAAGGCTGGGCTGGAGGTTCCCACCGGCGAGTGGACGTGGGAGGACTTCCTCGCCTATGCGCAGGCCATGACTCACCCTGAGAACGAGGAATACGGCTTCTGCATCATGGGGTCTGCCGAGGACCCGGGCACCGACTACCAGTTCTATCCGTTCCTCTTCCAGGCGGGTGGCAAGATGATCGGCGAGGACGGATTGTCGGCTTTCGACTCGCCGGAAGGGGCTGAGGCGCTCCAGTTCATGGTGGACCTGATCAACACGTATAAGGTCACGCCGCCCGGCACCACGAGCGCCACTGCCAATGCCTGCATTGACCTGCTGGCTGCTGACAAAGTGGGTATGTGGACGAATGCCTCGCTGTGGCTGGGCATCATCCGCAACGTCTACCCCGATGCGGACATCACCATTGCGCCCATGCCCGTCCACAAGAGCACCGGTGCGCTCATCGGTGGTACGGGCTTCGCCATCTCACCGCTCTCCAAGCACCCCGAGGCAGCCTGGGAGTTCATCAAGTTCATGGTGGCTCCGGAGAACATCCGCCGCTGGGCCGAGGCGTTTGACTTCACGCCACCCAACGTCAGCATCCTTGAAGACCCCGCGTGGCTGGCCGATCCGGAGCAGGCAGCGGTGGCCTATGCCATGCTCAACCAGAAGATGTATCCGCTGTCCCACTATCCCGAGGGGCCGGATCTGGAGAGCATCCTGCGCAGCTACATTCAGGCTGCCTACCTTCAGGATATGACACCGGAGGAGGCGCTGGCTGCTGCGGCTGCTGAATGGGATCCCATCCTCGAGAAGTATGTTGAGGACAACTGGTGGGCAGCGTGGCTGCGGTAGCTGCCTAACTACGGGCGCGCTACCAGAGTAGCGCCTTGAGGGAGGGGGTGGAGATCACAGTTCCCTGTGGTCTCCATCCCCCGGTACCAAGTCTCCGACCTCGGCGAGGCCGAAGATAAAAGAGAAGATACCATGAACCGGACAGCAGCAGCAATATCAGCACAACTTCCACGACGGTTGCGCATCAATGCGGGTTACCTCTTCGTGGCGCCGGCAGTGCTCCTGATCTTCCTGCTGGCGATTTACCCTACTTTCCGCGTGATCCACTTGAGCCTGCTGGAGACGAATCGGCGCACGGGCGAGATCGCTTTCGTCGGCTTTGCAAACTACGCCAGAATCCTCACCGATCCGGTCTTCCACAAGGCTTTCAAACAAACCATGATCTTCTCGGTGTTCAGCTCGGTGGGGCATATCCTGCTAGGCCTGATTCTGGCACTGATCATGAACAGCAACCTGAACCGCCGTGTGCTGAGCACATGCCGTGCCCTGATCCTGCTGCCCTGGGCACTCAGCCCAATTGTGGTGGCTATCATTGCCCAACTGTGGGCTTACCCCCCGATCAGCCCCGTCGCTAAGATACTGGCTGCTCTGGGGAGCACCGCAGAGTTCGCGCCGCTGGCCAGCCCCCGCACCGCGTTGTGGTCGCTGACGGCTATCAATGTTTGGCAATTTACTCCCTTTTATATGCTGATGATTCTGGCCGGGCTGCAATCGCTGGACCCGGAGCTGATTGACGCGGCCAAAGTAGACGGCGCTACTGCCCTGCAGCGCATCTTCTATGTGATCATCCCCCATATCCGTGAGCAGCTACTGACCTTGAGTCTCTTCGATCTGGTGACGACTGCTGCTTACTTTGACCTCATCTGGGTGACTACACAGGGAGGGCCGGTGCGCAGTACCGAGGTGCTGGCAACGTACACCTACCGCCGCGCCTTCGCCAATATGGACTGGAATGTTGCCTCTGCAGTGGGAGTGATCCTACTTCTATTGTGCATCGGGATCGCTGCGTTGGTCGTGGTGCAAATGCAACGTGACTGATCGAGGAGCCATAACCGTGAGCTTCTATTCGCACAAGACAATGAAACAGGCGCTGAACGTGCTGGCCCATATGGGCGTTGTGTTGATCACCGTAGGCTGGCTGCTGCCCATGCTGTGGATGCTGGTTAACGCCTTCCGCGACCCGGGCGAACCTTTCTACTACGGCATTCTGCCCAGCCGTATCACTACTGTTAACTTCAGCAAAGTGCTCTCTAATCCGGTCACCATGGGGTCCTTCCGCAACAGCCTTGTTGTTGCAGCATCTGCTGCGCTGTTCGACCTTGTGATCGCCAGTCTTGCTGCTTATGGCTTCTCGCGCTTCCGCTTTATTGGTCATCGGGCGTTGCAAATCCTCCTACTGGTCATTCGCCTTTTCCCTGGTGTGCTGCTGGCTATCACGCTGTTTCAGGTGGCTGGATACCTCAAGATTTACGATACCTTCGTCCCCCTGATCTTGGCTAACGGTTTGCTCAACTTGCCCTTCGCCGTGTGGAACCTGCGGACGATGATCGAGGCGCTGCCTAAGGAACTGGAGGAGGCCGCTTGGTTGGACGGCGCGACACGCGTGGGAGCGATTGTGCGTGTGGTCTTCCCCCTGCTGGCCCCCGGCTTAGCAGCAACGGCGGCCTTCGTCTTCCTGTTGAGCTGGAATGAATACCTCTTCGCCATGTCGTTCATCCGCTCGCCCCATAAGCAGCTCATTACGGTTGCCATTGCGGCTAACATCGGGCAGTACAATGTGGACTTCACCGGCCTGCTGGCCACCGGCATGTTGGCCAGTGTCCCCTTGTTGGCGGTGTTTCTCTACATTCAGCGTTATATCGTTTCCGGTCTGGGAGTGGGAGCCGTGCGCGGCTAGGTGGAGATTGGAATGAGCGAAGTGCTGGAGGAGCGCAGTCGGGTTGGGTCGTGGGTCGCGCCGCAGGGCGCGACATCTTTGCGTAGCCACTTGGCTAAAGCCTGCGGCCAGATGCTCTACACCAGTGATCTAAAGCTGCCAGGAATGTTGGTGGGCAAGGCATTGCGCAGCCCTTATCCGCACTGCCAGATCAACCGCATTGATGTGCGTCCAGCGTTGGCGATACCAGGCGTTCATGCCGTGCTGACTGCGCAGGACATCCCCGGAGAGAATATTGTCGGCAAGACGGTTGAGGATCAACCCTTCCTCGCTGCTGACCGCGCCCGTACGGTGATGGATGCATTAGCCATTGTGGCTGCTGAAACGGAGGAGGCGGCGGAAGCTGCGCTGGAAGCCGTTGAACTGGACCTCAGGCCTCTGCCGGCGGTCTTTGACCCCGATGAGGCACTGAAATCGGATGCGCCTCAGGTTCACCCGCGTGGCAATCTGCTTATGGACTTTCACATCGTACATGGCGACGCCGAATCCGCTATGGCTGCCGCCGATGTGATCGTTGAAAACACTTACTACTACCCTTGGATCGAGCATGCCTTTCTGGAAACCGAGGCCGTCGTTGCTGCGCCCAGCGAGGACGGCACCATCACGGTCTGGTTAGGCTGTCACAACATCTACGGCGAGCGGGCCGTGTTGGCGCGCGCTTTTGGCTGGCCGCCGACGCGCTTCCGCGTCGTTCTGGTGCCTGCTGGCGGCTCGTTTGGCGGCAAGGATGACAACATCATCCCCACGTGGGCTGCTTTGTTGGCATGGAAGACGGGACGTCCTGTGCGCTTTCACTTTAGCCGCCGCGAGTCCATACGAGGCCATTCTAAGTATCATTCCCAGCGCATTCACCATCGGCTGGGCGCCCGCGCGGATGGGACTCTGTTGGCAGCCCAGGTGGACATGGTCTGGGACACCGGCGCTTATGCTCACTGGGGAGAGGGTATGTTGCGCTTCTCCGGCCTGCAGGCTACTGGCCCGTACCGTGTGCCTAACGCTCATGTGCGGGGGCGGTTGGTGTATACCAACAACATTGTGGCGGGCGCCATGCGGGGATGGGGCACGCCCGGGGTGGAGTTCGCTATGGAGTCGCAGATGGACATCCTCGCTGAGCGGCTGGGGATGCACCCCCTTAAGCTGCGCTGGATTAACGCCTTGCGCGATGGCGACGAGACCATCACCGGGAGAACGGTGCCACCGGGATGCCGCCTGCGGGAGACGATCGCTGCGGCAGCGCGACACGTCGGTGTGCGCTTGGAGGAGGACGCATGAAGAAGCGTGGCATCGGCTTTGCCTCGGCTTGGCAGGGCCTCAATTACCACTTCGGTCATCCTGATGTGTCCACCGTCAGTCTAGAGGTGACTGATGACCTACGCTATCGGGTGGGCGTGGCCGCCGCCGACCTCGGCGAGGGTATTCCGGAGACGCTGGCGGTCATTATCTCGGAGACGCTAGGCGGCGTGCCCCACGAGCAGATCGAGTTTGTTGACCCCGATACAGCGGTCACCCCCGATGGCGGTGCCACGGGGGCTTCGCGCCAGACGGCCATCACCGGCAACGCGACGCTGCTCGCTGCGCAGAAGCTGGCTGGTGTGCTTAAAACGGCGGCTTCTGAGATGCTGGACACGCCGCCGGATGAGGTGACCATCCGGCATGGGATGTTCTATGGGCGTGGGCAGGCTGTCGTCAGCCTTGCTGAAGTTGTCGAGGAGTGCCGACGGTTAGGGCTGTCGTTGGCCGTGACAGGGCGCTTTGTCGCGCCGCCCACCGAGCCACTTGACGAGCGAGGTCAAGGTTATGGCGTGAATGACTTTAGCTACGCCACCTACGTTGCCGAGGTGGAAGTGGATACCGAGACTGGCGAGGTAGAGGTGCTGCGTCTGGCCGCTTTTGTGGATGCGGGAAAGATGGTGCGGCGCGTGGGCGCCGAGATGCAGGTGGAGGGCGGCGCAGCCATGGCATTGGGCTTCACACTGACCGAGGAGTTCAAACAGCGCGAAGGATGGCCGGAAACCGATGGCTTCACGACGTACCTGATCCCTACCATCTATGACGTGCCGCTGGAGATTACCTCCGACTTTGTGGATGAGTGGGTGCCGATGGGCAATCTGGGGGCGAAGGGCATGGCCGAGTTGGTGCTGGTGCCAGTTGCTCCGGCAGTGATGAATGCCATCTACAACGCAGTGGGGGTGCGTATCACGCGGCTGCCCGCCACACCGGAGCGCGTGCTGATGGCTCTCAAGGCACGTGGGGCAGCAGAGGAGTGAAGGCGGTGGCTGAACCGCTGTTGATCGGCGTTGATCTGGGCACCACTAACGGCAAGGTGGCTTGCTACGATTTGCAAGGTCGTCTGTGGGCTGAAGCCGCCCGCACATACCCTACCTACCGCCCACGGCCGGGCTGGCACGAACAGGACCCCCGAGACTGGATCGCAGCGCTGGGCAGCGCCCTGCGCGAGGTGAGCGATCAGCTTGGCCCGCGTGTGGAGGATGTGGCTGCGCTATCGGTATCCAGCTTTGGGCCAGGGCTGGTCATGCTCGACTCGGGAGGAGAGCCGCTAGCACACTGCCCCACGTGGCAGGATGAACGCAGCCGCCCGCAGGGTCAACGTTTGGTTGAAGCAGTTGGTGCAGACTGGATCGGCCCAGCGCCGCCCTTGACGGGCTTCCCGGCCAAATTGTTGTGGGCCATTGAGGAGATGCCTGACCAAATAGCCCACGCAGCATGGGTCTTGGGCATCAAGGACTATCTGCTCTACTGGCTCACCGGAGAGATAGTGACGGAACCCTCCAGTATATCGGGCGGCAAGGAATGGTATGTCCCTGTCTTTGAGTACATCGGCTGGCCGCTTGAGCGGCTGCCGCGCGTGATCGCTTCCACAGCATCGCCTGGCGGCCTGCGCAAGGACCTGGCCCAACAGGTAGGGTTGTCTCCAGATACACCCGTTTTTGCCGGCCTCAACGATGGCGCAGCGGCGACCTTAGGCAGCGGGGCTGTGCATGTGGGGGAGAGCGTGGCTACATTGGCCACCAATGGGGTGGCCCGCCTGGTGCTGGCGGAACGCATCCCCTCCCATGACGTACTACGGCGACATCTGTTCACATGGCCTTATGTGGCCGGATTGTGGGTTGGTGGGGGGATCACGCACAGCGGAGCGGGCAGCTTGCAATGGCTCGCCGACCAATTGGGCCTGCCGCGCGATCCGGCAGCTTATGATGCACTGCTGGCGGAGACCGCCGCCGTGCCGCGAGGTAGCGCAGGGGTTACCTTCCTCCCGTATTTGGCCGGGCGGGGCACACCCGAAGCCGATCCCGATCTGCGTGGCGGCTTTGTGGGCGTGGGATTAGAGCATGGCCGCGCCCACCTCGTGCGCGCTGTGCTGGAGGGGATCGCTTTTGCATTGCGCGAAATCTACGCTGAGTTTGAACGGCTAGGGATGGCTGTCGGGCCGGTACGTTTGACCGGCGGCGGGGCGCGCAGTGCTCTTTGGCGGCAGATTCTCGCCGATGTGCTCCAACGGCCTATCATCCGCGCTGGCGGCGATTCTACGCTGGGCGTTGCCATCGTAGCAGCGGTTGGCCTGGGGTTCTATCCTGACTTCGCTACTGCTACTCGTGTTATGGTAAAGCCGCTTTCTCATGAAATCCCCGATCCCGAAGGTGTGGGAGAGTACACCTTTCTGTTTGACGCTTTTGTCCGCACGCGGGATGCGCTACTCAATGCGCCGCGTGCACGGGTGACTCATCCCCACACACCTTGAAGAGGAGAACATCCGTGGTAGCTGCTATGAAAGCGCCAGTTGAGTACCACTTCCCGCAGAGTGTTGAGGAAGCAGTCCGTCTGCTTCAACAGTATGGTGGACAGGCACGGATCATCGCCGGCGGCACTGACCTGCTGTTGCGCATGGAAGCGGAAGGCTATCGCCCACAGGCGCTGGTGGATATCACCCGCATCCCTACCCTCAAGCGGCTGGATGTGCAGGATGGGCAGGTCATCATTGGCAGTGCCGTGACTTATAGCGAGTTGTTGAACTTCTCCCCTTTCACGGAGGGAGTGCCGTTTTTCGCCCGTGCCATCCGTACCATTGGCGGCGTACAGGTGCGCAATGTCGCCACCTTGGTAGGCAACATCACCAACGCTTCGCCCGCCGGTGATACGTTGCCCTGCCTCTACGTACTGAACGCGGTGGTGCATATCTGGGGGGTGCAAGGAGTGCGTTCGCTCCCCATCGAGCAATTTATCCTCGGCGTGCGGCGCACCGCGTTGGCTCCTGCCGAGATCGTCACCCACGTTACTTTCCCGTTGCCGGAGGTTGGCTGGCGCGGGACGTTTGAAAAGTTGGGGCTGCGCCGTGCGATGGCTATTGCTGTCGCCAGTGCAGCCTTGATGCTCAAAACGGCTGGCGATCGGGTGACTGAGGTGCGCTGTGCGCTGGGTGCCGTTGCCCCCACTGTGATCCGCGTGTCGGGGCTGGAGGCTTACTTGGTGGGCAAAGTACTGGATGACGAGGTGATCAAGCAGGCTGGCCAGTACGCTGCGCACGCTGCCCGTCCCATTGACGACGTGCGCGGCTCGGCACGTTACCGCACGGAGGCTGTCGCTGCTCTGGTGCGGCGTGCACTGCGCAGCCTGCGCAGTCGAGTTGTTGAACGGGAGTAGGCCCATGCCCACGCTGGAGATGACTGTCAACGGCAAACATGTTGTGCTGGAGGTAGACGGGCTGCGCCCGCTGGCGGACGTGTTACGCGACGATCTAGGGCTAACGGGCACTAAGATCGGTTGCCGTGAGGGGGAGTGTGGGGCCTGTACGGTCCTGCTCGACGGTAAAGCCGTTAACTCGTGCCTGATTCCGGCCATGAAGGCGCACGGCGGCGAGGTTATCACCGTGGAGGGATTGGGCACGGTGGAAGCGCCGCATCCCGTTCAGGAGGCGCTGGCTGAGGCAGGCGGTGTGCAGTGCGGTTACTGCACACCCGGCTTTGTTGTTTCGGCAGTAGCGCTGCTGGAGCGCAACCCGCACCCTAGCATCGATGAGGTGCGGGAAGCCATCGCAGGCAACTTATGCCGCTGCACGGGCTATCTGCGCATTGTGCGGGGCATCCTGATGGCGGCGGAACAGATGGCTGGTCAAGACGCGAAACGATGATCCCAGATGAGAAACTCCACCGGCTGGTGGAGCGCGTCCGCGAGATCGCCGCTAACACCTCTGCGCCTCCCTGGGGCGATCTGTGGGATCATGCGGCGACGACGCGCAATGTCAGCATGTTTGCCTATCCCCAACCGCTGGCCGGAACGGGGCTGGCGCCGTTCGTGTTCTTTCCCGATGCGAATTTCTATGCCCGCTTGTTTGGCTACAGCCTGAAAGAGGTCTTTACCGATACCCGCGCCTATCTGTGCTTCACGCTGGAGCAGATCATCTGGAATCATGAGCATCTACACCATGATGCTGCCGTCAGCAAAACGATCCTGATCAACATGCTGGGGTTTTTTGCCCCTAGCCTATTCGGGGTGGCGATCATCTATGCCGACGATGCTGTGCCGTGGATCGGCGATCCCATCATCCAGACGCCTGCCGACTTCGCACGGCTGAAGGTTCCCGACTTCTACACCTCCGGCCTTTCGCCGTTGGCCCACCGCATGTACGAAGAGGCTTGCCGCCTGCTGCCGGATGACTTCCACGTGGAGTTTACCACCTGGCTGACAGGGCCGTTTTCGCTGCTCTTCCACCTGCGCGGCCTGCAGAATCTGGCGCTGGACATGGCGCTTAATCCGACCTTTGTCCATGAGATGATGGCTTTTGCCACTCACTGTATGCAGGAATGGTGGACAGCGCGGATGCGGTTTATGGGCGCTGAGGGCCTTGAGCCGCTGATCCTTGGGAATGACGAGGTCGGTGCGCCGATGATCGGCCCTCACCATTACGAAGAGTTTGTGTTGCCCTATGAGACCGCGCTATCTGAGTATTTCGGTGGGATTGACTACTGGCACAGTTGCGCCAACGTGACTCCCCTGCTGCCGCTTATTGCCCGGTTGCCCAAACTGCGCATGATGGACGTCGGCCCTTGGACGGCGCTTCAACCCGCTGTCGATCTTTTCGGCAAGAGGCGCGGCTCCAGCATCATGAAACGTCTGCACCCGGTCTCGGAAGTGTTGATGGCAGATGAGGAGCGTATCCGCACCCGTCTGCTTCAGATCAAGGCTACCTGCTACGATGTGCCTTATATGCTCTTCTTCGATGGCCTGAACGTGCTGGATAGCGTTGAGAACAGTGTAAGGCAGGTACTCCTGCTCGATCGCCTGTGCCATGAGATTTTCCATAGCGATCCCTCGCGCCCCAGCGTGGAGCCGGAGCATCCGCCTACCTCTTGGGAGGGAGGGTATGAACTCTCGTGAGCGCTTGTTGACAGCCTTGCAGCACCGTGAGCCGGATCGTGTGCCCATTGACCTTGGGGGGACGGACGTCACTTCCATCTGCAAGGGGGCGTATATTGACCTTATGCGCTATCTGGGCCGCGACCCGGGGGAGATTGTGTTGGTAAATATCGTGGAACAGCTCCCCGCCCTTGACGAGGCCTTTCTGGATGAAGTCATCCGTGCCGATACTCGTCAGGTACGTGAGCGTGGCGGCTCTAGATGGGATCTCCGCATGGAGGATGAAGGCGACTACTGGAGCTACGTCA
This sequence comes from Anaerolineae bacterium, assembly GCA_034434955.1. Taxonomy (GTDB): domain Bacteria; phylum Chloroflexota; class Anaerolineae; order Aggregatilineales; family UBA3940; genus DAOTYL01. Next base: position 11,457 of record DAOTYL010000124.1, read on the forward strand.
ATGAGTGGCAGATTCGACTGCGTATGCCTAAAAAGGGCGGACACTACTTCGACCTCGTGGAGTTTCCGATCAAAGAGCCAACCCGCGAAGCGTTGGAGGCTTTCCCCTGGCCCGATCCCTCCGATCCGGCCCGCTGGGAGGGACTAGAAGAGGAAGCGCGGCGGCTGTACGAGACTACTTCCTATGCACTGGTGGTGGGCTGCGTCTTTGGCGGCGGTGTCTTTGAGTTTCCGCAGTATCTGCGCGGCATGGAGGCTTTTCTCACCGACCTGCTGGCTTATCCGGAGTTCGCTGATGAGTTGATGGAGCGCATCACCGAGGTCTTGATTGAGGCCTATAGCCGTATGCTGGAGAAAGTCGGGCAGTATGTGCAGGTTGTCTCCGTCTGCGATGATCTGGCCACTCAACTCGGCCCCATGATCTCTCCGGAACTCTACCGCAAGCGTATCAAGCCGCGTCAGAGGCGGCTGATTGAGGCCATCAAGGCACGCACAAATGCCTATGTGCTCTATCACGGTTGTGGTGCTACCCGTGCGTTCCTGCCCGATCTGATCGAGATCGGCGTGGACATCTTCAATCCGGTGCAGGTAAGCGCCAAGGGGCTGGGAGATACTGCCGACCTAAAGCGCACCTTTGGTCGCGACCTCACTTTTTGGGGTGGCGTGTGCGATACGCAGAATGTGCTACCTTTCGGCACGCCTGAGCAGGTGCGCGAAGAGACGCGCCGACGGCTGGATGATCTTATGCCGGGCGGGGGATTTGTAGCGGCTCCCATTCACAATATTCAGGATGGCGTGCCGCCGGAGAACATCATGGCTATGTATGAGACCATCCACGAGTACGGTGTCTATTAAAGGGATGGAAAGGAGCACGACTATGAGCGACCCGCGTTGGGAGCAGTTGGCGGAGATTCTGGTGCACTACTCAACGGGCACACAGCCGGGCGAGAAAGTGTTGATCACGATGATGGAAGTGGAGACCTTTCCCCTGGCCCGTGCGGTGTACGCGCAGGCGGTCAGGGCTGGGGCGTTGCCTCATGTGGAGTTCCAATCTGCCTATCTAGAGCGCGACCTGATGCGCTATGGTACGCCTGAACAGTTGGATTGGGTGCCGGAACTGAGCGCCTACGGCATGGAGTGGGCAGATGTTTACATTGGGCTGCGGGGGGCACGCAATCCCCATGAGTTCACGGGCATTGCGCCGGATAGGCTCGCCGCACACAAGCGGGCGATGGGCAAGGTCTCGGCCATGCGCACCGAACTCACGCGTTGGGTGCTGGTGCGCGTGCCGAACGAATCGTTTGCCCAACAGGCCGAGATGAGCCTCGATGAGATGATGGCCTTCTTCTTCAACGCCACCCTGCGCGATTGGGCGCAGGAATCCAAGCGCTATCGGGAACTCCAAAAGGTCTTTCAGGCTGCGGAGACGGTGCGTATCGTCGGTAGAGACACCGATCTGACCTTCTCTACCAGAGGACGTACCTATGAAGTGGCCGACGGCCACCTCAACATGCCGGATGGGGAGATTTTCACCGCGCCGGTGGATGACAGCGCCGAAGGGTACATCACCTTCGAGTTCCCCGGCGTGTACTTCGGCCAACAGATACACGGCATCCGGCTGGAGTTCTTGCAGGGGGAGGTAGTGAAGGCCAGCGCCGAAAGCAACGAGGGCCTGCTCCATGAGCTACTCAAGATGGACGAGGGTGCACGGCGCATCGGGGAGTTCGGTGTGGGCGTCAATTTCGGCATAGATCGCTTCTGCTACGACATCCTCTATGATGAGAAGATCGGCGGGACGGTCCATATCGCCTTAGGACGCGCTTATAAGGAGTGCGGCGGGGTCAACCAGTCAGCCTTGCACTGGGATATCATCAAAGACCTGCGCCAAGAAGGGGCAATTTACCTCGACGGGCGCAAGGTCTTTGAGAACGGCAAGTTCCTCATCTGATCGGCTCCTTCTCCGGTTACCAGATACACCTGATGGATGAGGGGTTGGTGGGAGCCAACCCCTCACCGTTTATGGGAAAAGACCCCATCTGACGGTATACTGCGCTGGCACTTTGTGATGGCATAGGCATAGGTTGCACGCTATGGGACTGAAGATCAGGTTTGACACAACAGGCTTTCAGCGCCGCCGCGTACTGATTTTGAGCGGCGCTGTACTGCTTATCCTCGCTGTGACAATAGGATTGATCGTTGCCCTTGTGAGGGAGAGGCAGGGCGGAGAAACAGCAGGGGAGGCCACATCTCTGCCTGTTGCTTCCACACCGACACCTTCTCCCTCACCGCTGCCTTCACCGACGGAGCTGCCCACCGACACCCCCACGCCTGCGCCGACGGCTACACTTGAACCCTATCAATATGTTGTCCAGCCGGGCGATACGTTGTACTACATTATCCAACTCTTTGGCTACCGCGACCTGTCGGTGGTACCGCAGGTGATCGCCCTCAACGGCATGGCCGATGAAAATGACTTGCAGGCCAATCAAGTGCTCCTGATCCCCCGCCAAAC
>DAOTYL010000125.1:0-4275 GCA_034434955.1 Anaerolineae bacterium
ACTGCCGATTCGATCACAGAAGCCACAATCCGACAGCGGTGGCCGATGGTGGAGTCGCGGATGATGGTGTTAGGGCCAATGGTGCATCCCTCGCCGATGGTCGTGTGCCCCCACAGGTAGGTGTTGGGTTGGATCACCGTATCGCGCCCGATCGCAACCGTAGGGTGAATGTAGGTCGTGGTGGGGTCCACCAGCGTGACGCCAGAAAGCATGAGCGCCTCATTGACGCGCCGGCGCAAGGCGGCTTCAGCCTCGGCCAGATGCACCCGTGTGTTGATGCCCAAACATTCAACCGCATCATCGGTTGTCACGGCGTTCACCCGTGCTCCCTCATGCACGGCGATCTCGACCAAGTCCGTGAGGTAGTACTCGCCTTTGGGGTTGAGCGGGATGGCACTCAGATGCGCCCACAGCCAGGCCGCATCAAAGCAATATACACCAACGTTGAGCTCGCGGATGGCAAGCTGTTCGGGCGTAGCCAGTGCCTCCTCTACAACGGCCTGAACGTGTCCCTGAGTGTCGCGCACAATGCGCCCAAAGCCGCGCGGCTGATCGGCGATCAGAGTCAGCAGCGTGAGTGGGCCATCGCTGTTGCGTTGAGCCTCGTACAGGCGGATCAGTGTCTCGGCACGCAGCAGCGGCATATCGGCGTAGAACACCAGCACATGCTGCCCCTGCCCCTCCAATAGCGCCCGCGCCTGCTCAACAGCATGACCGGTCCCCAGCGGCTCAGCCTGCACTGCATAGCGAGCCGCCTCGCCTACTGCTTGCCGCACCTGCTCCCCGCCGTATCCGATCACCAGCACTGGCGGCTTGCCGCTCACGGCGGTTGCCGTCTGCACGCTGTAGTACACCATTGGCTGCCCGCCCAGAGGATGCAGCACTTTAGGCAGGGCTGATTTCATCCGCGTGCCTTGCCCGGCAGCGAGAATAACCACTTCAAGGGACACAAGGACCTCCGGTCAGGTTGGTGTCAGCAGGCCGACGGGGCAGGGATCGATCCCTCCCTATGCCAACGGCCGGCCAGAGCGCTACACGCATAGCGCCCCGCCCGGCCTGAGATAAGGCCGTTCGCGGAGTGTGGGAATAACTGGGAGGATCGTCGGATGTGTTCAACGAACTAGCGGACCAAAACACCGAGCCGGTCTGTCAAGCCTCTTTAACCCGGCCAATAAGTGATGTTACCATCTACTCTCTTGCTTTGCATGATGAATATTAATATGCGCTGCCCCGCTTTGCAAGTAGGGCCAAGGGCAAGAGAGACGGAGAGGCTAGCCGAACTTTATAGCGTAGTATTCCGCCAGCACGCCAAAGGTGCGGGCGGTTTCGGCCAAGCGCTCTTCCTCTGACCAGCCCAGCGCTTCCCCAACAACCTCTGCCAGCTCCTCAATGAGGTCGGGAGTTAGCTCGCCCAGCCAAGCCATCAGTGAGCGGCGCAGCGGCAGGTCATCCAGATGCACCACCTTCTCCTGCTGGGCGATGTAGGCGATCTCGCGGCGGCTGTAGCCCGCATGATGCTGCAGGGGCCGGTCCTCTCCCTCGGCAATGTAGGCGGCGAACTCGGTGGCGCGGGTTCCGTAGCGCTCAAAGAGGACCGTCAAGCGCTCAAGCGGCAGGTTGCTCTGCGTTGCGAGCGCCTCCAGCCAACGCTGCCGATCCTCCGCCGTGCGCGGATAATCGCGCCCTCCGCCGATGGGCAGGTCGCGTGTGCTGGCGCGGCGCGGCAGCCCCAGCCGCTTCAGCACCTCATCGGTTGTCTGCTCGGCGAAGGCGCGGAAAGTTGTCCACTTGCCGCCCACAAGGCTGAGGATGGGGAAAGAGAGTGTGCCGTTCGGCTCAACGATCTGGATATGGTGGTCGCGGCTGATGTGGCCCGTGAACCCCACGCGGCTGGTGGGCAGCGGCCTGACGCCCGAAAAGCGCATCACAATGTGCGAGCGGTCGACGTGTATGGAGGGGAACACCCTGGCAATCATCCCCAGCATGTAGTCCGTCTCTTCCTCGGTACAGCGGGCCTCGTCGGGATTGTCAATGCGGATGTCGGTGGTGCCGACCAGCACCTTATCCAGCAAGGGGAAGATGAGCACGATGCGCCCATCGACGTTCTCGAAGAAGAATTCGTGATCGCCGATGGCCGCCCTCAATTCAGGATGGTTGAGGATCAGGTGTGAGCCTTTGGTGCCACCGATGAATTGCGTCTGACGGCCCAGCGCCGAGTTAGTGAGGTCAATCCAGGGGCCGGCGGCGTTGACCACCACACGTGGGCGCACGGTGAGCGTCTCGCTCGTTAGCTCATCGCGCAGGGTGACGCTCTCACCAGAGGCGCCGACTACCGAGACGTAGTTGATCGCCCGCGCCTGAGGATGATCGGCTTCGGCGTCGCGGATCAGGTCAATGCACAGGCGCTCCGGCGTGGGCATCTGACCGTCGTAGTAGGTGGCAAGGCAGATGATGCGTGGGTTGAGCGCCGGGAACATCCGCAGTGCCTCTTGGCGCATGATGAAACGGTGGGTAGGCATAGGGCTATCGCCGCGCACGTAGGCATCGTAGAGCATCAGGCCCAGCTTGATCACCACCGCGCCGCGTTCGGCAGGGCGCTCCAGCAGGCCGAGGAACTTGAGCGGTGCGTTGAGCAGACCAGAGAACCATCTGAAGATGGGGATGGCAGTGGGCAGGGGTTTGGCGTAGTGCGGCGCGTTGCGCAGTAGCCGATTGCGCTCATGGAGCGCCTCACGCACCAGGCGGAACTCGCCGTTTTCCAGATAGCGGATGCCGCCGTGCAGCATGTGCGACGACGCCGACGAGGCGCCGCAGCAAAAGTCGCCGCGGTCGATCATCAGCACATCCACGCCCTGCAGGGCCAGGTCGCGGAAGGTGCCGATGCCGTTGATGCCTGCACCGATGATCAGCACCGGCACATCGGGGTTTATGCGGATGGAGCGCAGGATTTGCTCACGGTTCATGGCCACCGGTAATCCTTGCGGAGAGTATAGTACTGCTTATCACGTGTCTCGTAGAGTAACACAGCGCTGCGCAAGAGGGGATAGCGTTCTGTCATACGTGGGGATGATTAACGTCCTGACCATGAACAGCGCAGTTTCCGCAAATCCTGCATCCTGAAAGGGAATGAGGCTGGTTATAGCAGCACCTTCAAGGCCGCCATGCAGGATACACATTGTTGCTTGAATCGTGGGTTAGCTGCCTTTGAACTACACCGTCCACACTGGCAATGAATATCTCCCATCCCTCATTGACCATCGAGCAAAAAGCGATGCGGCTGCCATCCGGTGACCAGCTAGGATACTCATCGTGAACTGCATTTCGAGTTACTTGTGCCAATCCTGTTCCATCAACATCAATGATATAGATCTCGAGATCGCCGTCGCGGTCGGACTCAAAGGCTATCGACTTTCCATCAGGCGACCACCTGGGGTATTTATCTGCCCCCTGGTTGCCAACTAGGCGCCTGACATTTGAACCATTTGCTTCCATGATGTAGATATCCCAGTTGCCACGGCGCGTGGATGCAAACGCGATCTGCTGGCCATCCGGGGACCATGTCGGGAAGCGATCCTCGGCAGGGTCATTAGTGAGGCGGGTCTGGTTGCTGCCATCGGCCCGCATAACATAGATCTCAGTCGCACCGTCCCGGCTTGACTGGAAGGCTATGAAGTTACCATCTGGGGACCAAGCTGGTGCGGCATCGTCTGCCTGGTTGTTTGTCAGCCGGGTCTGGTTGCTGCCGTCGGCGTTCATCACATAGATTTCCGGGTTGCCATCCCGGTTGGAAACAAAAGCCAATTTTGTCCCGTCGGGCGACCATACTGCGCTGATGTCGCTTGCCGGATCCGTCGTCAGCTGCGCGATTAACGTGCCATCTTCGCTGGTGAGGTAAATATCCCAGTTACCGCTCCGATCAGAGTGAAAGGCAAGCCTCGCAGCTCTGGGCATAGCAGCGATGGCAGCACTCGTTGTGGGAGTTCTGGTGGCAACAGGCTGCTCAACAAGGATGGTAGTGGGGACCTGCGTCGCGATCTCCGCTGCCACGGCCCCGGTTGCTGATATCGGTGTCGACGGTACAGGCGTTGCCTGTGCGCTGGTACGCGGGCGTAGCAGGGAGTTGGCCACTATGGCTGCCCCAACAGCAATCACCAGTGCCGCGGCCAGCAGCGCTAGTATCCCTCCCTGCACCCCCATCCACATCGGCCGATGCTGCGGTAACGGGGGCGTGGGTTGCTGTGGCCATTCTGCCGGCTCTATCGTCTGCGGCGGGTA
>DAOTYL010000126.1:0-6837 GCA_034434955.1 Anaerolineae bacterium
GCTGCCGAGGGCATTGTGCTGGCGACCGAGCGCTACAACAAACCCGATCCCGTCAACTTGGGGTCAGGGATGGAGATCAGTATCAAGGACCTCACCGAACTGATTGCTCGGCTCACCGGCTTCACAGGCCGGATCGTGTGGGATACGAGCAAGCCCGACGGTCAACCCCGCCGTATGCTGGACACCAGCAGGGCTTACGAAGAGTTCGGATTCAAGGCCTCCACGCCGTTTGAGGAGGGGTTGCGGCGCACAGTGGCGTGGTACCTTGAACACCGAGAGGCAGGATAATCTGCTCCTCTGCGCCCGGCTTCTCTGTTTAGCCCAGGCGCTTGCCGGTGATGGCTCGCCAGTCAAGTTCTGCCCGTAGTTCGTCCAGCGAGACCACCGGAATCAGGTCAACCTGCACATTGGGCGGCGCATCCTTCACCTGGGCCTCAATCAGGCCGACCATATCGGCCGAGACGAGGATAGTCACCGCCAGGCGCTTATCTGCAGGGATCAGCGTCACTAGGGACCATTCGGTCACAATTGTCGGGCGGAAGGTCTCCCAATAGCGCCCACCAGCGAGGAAGAACCAGCGTGGCTCAAAGCCAGGTGTTGCCATCAGCAGCCAATGCATGTCGGGTTCGGCAGTAGGGGGAAATGGTGCAGCCCCCGGCATGGCAGCAGGTGTGACGGGCGCCTCCTCAGGCGGCGCGGGGGGCATCTCGGTGAAAGCTAGTTCCGGGGCCTCGGGCGTTTCCCCTTCCTCTTCAGCCCCTTCGGTGGAGACAATCTCAGCTAGCCACGTGGGGACCTCTTCCTCCAGCGTCGGCATGGGAGCAGGGGGTGGCTCAAGCACGGCCTCGGGTGCGGTGGAGGGCGTCGCTTCGGCAGCGAGATCGATCTCGGCCAGCCAGTCGGGGACTTCCTCCGCCGTCACCGCTTCCTCTGCTTCGGCAGCAGGTGGAATGACCTCCTCCGCTTTCGGAGCCATCTTCGGCACCTCTTCAATGCCCAGCGCCTCGCTCAGCCAGTCGGGCAGTTCCTCTTCGGCTTCGGCCGGCTCTGAGGGCGCAAGGGTCTCGCCTGGCGCGCGTTCCAGTTCGGCCAGCCAATCGGGCACGCCTTCTTCGGGTGCTGCACCGGCCTCATCGGCTGTGATCAGATCGCTCTCCTCAACGCCGAGGGCAAACTCGGTGAGCCAATCGGGGATCGCCTCCTCAGGCGCTGTAGAGGGCGGCAGCGCTGCGACCTCTTCTGTCTCGGTGCTCGCCTCGATCTCTGCGAGCCAATCCGGCACTGCTTCCTCAACTTCGCCAGCTTCTTCTAATAATGCAGGGGGTACCGACTCTGGCCTTTCCATCACCGGACGGCGGCGCTCCGTCCCCCCGGTCTCCAACGCAGGAACCTCTTTGAACGTGGGTGGAGTCTCTACCAAACGCCTGATTGCTAACACTTCGCCTTGCTTCTCGTAGTATTCTACTTCATCCGAGAGCGTCAACCCGAAGAGCCATGGGGGGCCGCTTACGGCGATCCAGCGCATAAGGGCTAGCGTAGCTTCAGCATGGGATTGGTGATCATACGGTGGGTAGAGGGCGTCCGGCTGGAGTGGCGCTTCATCCGTGCGCGGGATCGGCGTGATGCCTCCTGCTGTGCCGATGACAGGCACTGGACCAACGTCAAAGTGGTGCTTGAGCAGCTGCTGAAAAGCCTCCCCTGTGGAGACAAGACCGTTGGGCGCCCCATAGGGCGCTTGGGCCGTCGCACCGAATACCGTGCGGCCCGGATCGTGGCTTTGGATGAGAGGGTCGTACGGATATTCAAAATGCCAGCCCGCCTCGTCACCTCGCTGTTGGTAAGGCGGACGAGCGGCATGGTGCGGCCCTTCGTGTGGTTCTTGATAGAAACGGTTGAGCAGATAGGGATGTGTGGCACACCATAGCCCACTCCCCACTACGCTCAAGAAGCGTTCGGCGTGAGTCTCTTTGAGATAGCGCAGCATGGCATCCAGCCAGTAGACGGTTGCTTGGGGCAAAACATCGCTCTCTGCCAGTGCCGGAAAGGCCGGGTAGCCGCCCAGATCGATGAGACGCTCTGCCCAGTCAAGCCAGTTGTCCATCAGCGGTTTGATACACCCCGCCGTGTTCTTCCAATCCACCGGCGTAAGCGGCGACCCATCTGCACGCTGCGGCCAGCGGGCGGGGTTATTCGGTTCGTTGTAGAGTTCAAACCAGCGGCAGCCTGCTTCAAGGTAGGTTCGGTAGAGGTCGTACCATCCGGCAGGCACGGGGGTTGCCCCCGCGTCCGGACGGTGGAGACACACGATGGGCATACAGCGCTGCGCAATCAGTTGTGCCGCCGCTCCCACATATTCATCGCCATCCGCGACTAACTTGGCCCACCCCATGCGAGGGCGCGTGTAGCGTTCCAGTACAAAGGGGCGAGCAGGGCCGCCGTTGTGCAGTCCGCGCGGATTGTGGAACCACTCGTAATCACGTAGGTTCATGGCTTCTTCTCCGCTCGCCGAAGGGTCGACCCGCTCTGGCGCGCGCGTTCAGCGTGGCCTCCATCGTGGGCAGATCATCGGCGACTACTATGTCCATTTCGACATCGCTGCGGCAGGCGGCGATCTCCCTTTGCGCCCTTTCGACCATCTCCGGCTGGGCCAACAGGGTCACTGCCACCGAAGCGCCGGCCGGAAGATATTTCAGGAATTGGGGGTCGTCCGTTACCAGCGGCTGGAAGCGCATCCAGTACTCCTGCGCGGCTTGCATGAACCAAGCTGCACTGAGGCCTGGCGCAAGGATCAGCACATGATAATCATACGCGGCAGACATGGCGCCCCTCCTTGGGTTGCGTAGGCAGGGGGCTGTGATACCCTTCGCCCATCATAGCACCGCCCCTCGGTGAGGTCAACGCAAGGGATGCACGCTCTGCAAGAAGGCCCGCAGTGCATTTTCGCCCCTAACCTATCTTGCGCTATCATCTCCTCAGAACGTTCTGAAGAGGGCCAACAGCGAACCGTCTATGGCCAACCGCTATATCACCCGTCCCCGTGCGGCAGGTACTTCGCCGCGCCAGCAAGCCGAGTGGCGCGCCCGCCAGCGCCCCATTGACCTCGACGCGGAGCAGACGCATGTCCTAGCCTACCTTGAGGCCGTCCGTGCCGAGCCGGAGTGGGGGCCGGAGGCCTATAATCGTATCGTGCGCCGCTTGGCTCGCACTGGCCACCCTGTCTATGGCAAGGCACGCTTGCACCGTGCTGCCCTGGCTCTGATGCACGTCGGCAAGGTGGCACACGATGAAGAGCTACTGCGTCGCCTACGCATGAAGCCCGTGCGCACGCTCAGCGGCGTGGCCCCTGTCACCGTGCTGACCAAACCCTATCCCTGCCCCGGCAAATGCATCTTCTGCCCTACCGATCCGCTGATGCCCAAGTCCTACCTCAGCAACGAGCCGGGGGCTATGCGTGCCCTCATGCTTGGCTTTGACCCCTACATGCAGACCGCTGCACGTCTTGAGGCTATGCAACGCACTGGCCACCCTACCGACAAAGTGGAGCTGTTGATCCTGGGTGGGACGTGGTCTAGCTACCGCCGCGACTATCAGGAGTGGTTTGTGCGCCGCTGCTTTGATGCCATGAACGGCGTGGAGTCTGCCACATTGGAGGAAGCCCATCGGCATAACGAGGAGGCCCCGCACCGCAACGTCGGGTTGGTGATTGAGACACGCCCCGACCATATCACGCCGGATGAGGTGCACTGGCTGCGGCGGCTGGGCGTGACCCGCGTGCAGCTTGGTGTACAGACGCTGGATGACCGCCTCTCGGCCCTCAATCAACGCGGCGAAACGGTGGATGACGTGCGGCGGGCGATGCGCTTGCTGCGCGGAGCAGGGTTCAAGGTGGCTGTACACTGGATGCCCAACCTGCTGGGAGCGACGCCACAATCGGACTTGGAGGACTTCCGCCGCTTTTGGGATGACCCCGCCCTGCGCCCCGACGAGATGAAAATCTACCCCACCGGCCTTTTGCGTGGCACGCCGCTCTACGAGCATTACCTGCGAGGGGAGTATCGCCCGTACAGCGAAACTGAGCTGATCGACCTGCTCGCTGCCTGCAAGCGGCTGGTGCCGCGCTACTGCCGCCTCAACCGTGTGATGCGCGACATCCCTGCACCGGACATTGCAGCGGGCGTTACCACGTCCAATCTGCGTCAGATCGTCCAGCAACGGCTGATAGCCGATGGGACACCCTGCCAGTGCATCCGCTGCCGTGAGGTGCGTCGTGAGGTGGTGGACCGGCAGACGATCCGTCTAGAGGCCCTGACCTACGAGACCGATCACAGCACGGAGGTCTTCTTGAGCGCTGTGACTCCCCGCGATCGGCTGGTGGGTTTCCTGCGGCTTTCGCTTCCTCACGCTCCCGCGCCGATTGAGGAGGTTGACGGACAGGCTATCATCCGGCAGGTGCAGGTGTACGGCCCTCTGGTGACACTGGACGAAGACGGCAACGGACGGGCGCAGCATCAGGGGATCGGCAGGTGGTTGATCGAGCAGGCGCGGCGTGTTGCGCGTGAGGCGGGGTTCAGGCGGATGGCCGTGATCGCAGCCGTCGGAACGCGAGGCTACTACCGACGGCTAGGTTTTGAGCTGGGCGAATGGTACATGAGCACGGTGCTCTAAGCAGGAGGGCATATGCAGCCCTTGGCACAACAGATCAAAGAGGTGCTGGCCGGGCTGGCAGTAGGGCCGTTCGGGGAGAATGTGCATGTCTACGAGCGCGTCGGCTCGACCAACGATGTGCTGAAAGAGATGGCCACACAAGGCGCGCCGGAGGGGACGCTGGTCATCGCCGATGAGCAGACCGCCGGACGCGGGCGCATGGGGCGGGCATGGGTTGCCCCGCCGCAAAGCAGCCTGCTGATGTCCATATTGTTTCGTCCCGCCCTGCTGCCGCAGCAGGTTTATCGGCTGGTGATGGCCTGTGGGCTGGCGGTCGCCGAGGCTTGCGAAGCGGAAGAAGGCATTCCCCCTGTGGAGGTGAAGTGGCCCAACGATCTCCTTATAGGAGGGCGCAAGTTCACCGGTATCTTGCCGGAAAGTGCCTTTATAGGCGAGCAGTTGGCATGGGTCGTTGTAGGGATCGGCGTGAATGTCAACCAGACCTTTGAGGCATCCGATGCGCTAGCGGCGACGGCCACCAGCCTGCGTGCGGTGAGCGGCCATGAGCACAACCGAGCGGCGCTACTGGCACACATCCTTGAGCGGCTGAGCCACTGGCATCGTCATCTGCTTGATGACGCCCTGCCGGATGCATGGCGTGGGCGCTGTATGACGCTGGGTCAGCGCGTGCGCGTTGGGACCCCCCAAGGGGTGCTTGAGGGCCTTGCCGAAGCAGTGGATGAAAATGGGATGCTCTGGCTGCGCGATGCGACAGGCCAGCATCACCGCATCTCTGCGGGCGAGGCTACGCTTCTCGTCTAGAGCGACGCCAATTTTGACGCATCTATCCAATGGGGTAAAATCACGCCCGCCGTAGGCAAGCGCCCCCATCGTCTAGAGGACTAGGACGCGGCCCTTTCAAGGCTGAAACAGGGGTTCGAATCCCCTTGGGGGCACCACCCCAAAAAACCCCGCTGGATATTCCATCCTTACCCAAAGATCAGTTACAATTGAACAGCAGCCACACATCTGTAAGCAGTCACTCAATTCTGGCAGGACTTCTTCCGCCAGTCGCCCCATGCCCACATCTACATTGAGGCTTTTCGGCCTTGACAATCGGTGTGTCGTGCGCTGGAGATACGATTGGACGGGCGCAGCGGGGAATAAGGGACATGTCCGCGGAGTAGATATATCCTACGTGGAGAACGGACTTATCCGCGAGAAGCTGTCCTACGTCAAGAGGTAGCGTGGGTGCGAGAGGAGACGTCGCGGATGCAAGCGTATGGAGAGGGCTTTGCCCGTGCGTACAATGCCAGATGGTCCGGCTTTGCCAAACAGGTCGCTCCCCTGATTCTGGATTTCTATGCCGCTACGCCAGTCGGCCAAGAGAACAAATCTATCCTTGACCTTTGCTGTGGCGCAGGCCATCTCGCCGTCTATTTTCTAGAAAGAGGGTATAGGGTTGTTGGCCTCGATCTGTCAGAACCCATGCTTCGCTATGCCAGAGAGAACGCACGCCCGTACATCGAGACGGGTCAGGCCCGGTTCGTACAGGGTGACGCGAGCAATTTTGCGCTGGATGAGCGCTTTGGGTTGGTCGTCTCCACCTATGATGCGCTTAACCATCTTGAAGATGAGCAGGCTTTGGAGAGGTGCTTTCAATGCGTCCATACTGTCAGCAACGGCTACTTTATCTTTGACCTCAATACGCGGAACGGCTTGAGGCGTTGGAACAACATTCAGGTGGAAGAGGGCGATGAAGATGCATTGATCATCACCCGCGGCATTTATGATGGGCAGGGTGATAAGGCATGGACAAGGATCAGCGGCTTTGTTCGGATGCCAAACGGGTTATATGAGCGTTTTGAGGAGACAGTGTTCAACACCGTATTTGAGATGGCGAAAGTGCAACAAGCCCTGCTTGGTGTAGGTTGGAAGCACGTCTATTTCGCCCGCGTTCAAGATTTGAAGACCCCACTGACCGCCGCCGAAGCCGAGAAGCAGGGGCGAGCGTTTATTGTGGCAAGTCGGTAGCGTTCATTTCGCGATCCAACAAAGGGGGAAACTCATGTACATTGTCCTCGTCTTCGCGCACGTCAAACCCGATCAGGTCGATGCTTTCAAAGCCGCCACGCTTGAAAATGCCCGTCAGAGCGTCAAGGAGCCGGGTATCGCCCGCTTTGATGTGATTCA
>DAOTYL010000127.1:0-6662 GCA_034434955.1 Anaerolineae bacterium
GTGTAATAGTCCACATCTGTGCGGCGGGCGATGGCCAGGCCCTGCTCCCAGTTTAGGTGCTCGATCAGATAGGATGTGCCTTCATGTAGGTAAACTGCGCCCTCATAAACCATGATCGGTGCGCTCCCGCGATCCACCTCCCCGATCACGCGCGGTGCGCCGTTTGTGTGATCTTGAATGACCACAACATCCTGCGTGCTGGTGCGCAAGCTGATCTCAGCCGCCGGATAATCCTGCGACACCCAGCGGTATATACCGCCGCTCCGGTGCACTTCGCCGCTCTCGGCCAGCAGCTCGAGGATCGCTGGGGCGTCCTCAAACGTGCCGAATGGCTCATTCTGCTCAAAAGGCAGTTCGTAGGCGGCGCAACGCAGATGGTTGATCAAGATCACAAGGTTATTGGGGTTGATGAGGGCGTGCTCCGGTGGGCGCTCAAACAGATAGCGCGGATGGGTGGCGATGTATTGGTCTAGGGGTTCGGCAGAGGCTACCAGCACCCCCACCGAGACGTCCGTCCGCCGTCCGGCTCGACCGAACTGCTGCCAGGTGCTCGCAATGGTGCCCGGATACCCTGCCAGCACTGCTGCACCCAACGCGCCGATGTCTATCCCCAGCTCCAGCGCATTGGTGGCCACTACGCCCCGCACTGAGCCATTGCGCAGCCCCCGCTCGATCTCGCGGCGCTCCAGCGGCAGGTAGCCGCCGCGGTAACCGCGTATGCTGCCTTCGTCAAGGCCGGCCTGTGCTACCTCGTCGCGCAGGTAACCCAACAGCACCTCGGTGGTGAGGCGTGCACGGGCGAAAACGATGGTCTGGGCTCCGGCCTCGATGAAGCGCCGGGCGATGCGCCGCGCCTCTAAGATGTAGCTACGTCGGATGTTCAGCTGCGGGTCGACCGTCGGCGGGTTGTAGATCACAATGTGCTTCTCGCCGCGCGGTGCGCCGTCCTCGTCTATCAGCACTACTGGCGCCTCGATCAGCCGCTCCGCGAGTTCTTGGGGATTGGCGATGGTGGCACTGGTGCATACGAAGATCGGCTCGCTGCCATGAAAGCGGCAGATGCGCCGCAACCGCCGCAGCACGTTCGCCATGTGGCTGCCGAAGATGCCGCGATAGGTGTGCACTTCATCCAGCACCACCAGACGCAGATTTTGGAAAAATCCGGCCCAACGGGTGTGGTAGGGCAAGATGCCCGTGTGCAGCATGTCGGGGTTGGAAATGAGGATGCCCCCTTGACGTCGGATGCGGGTACGCTCGGCAGCCGGCGTATCGCCGTCATAGATGTTGAAGCGGATGTCTGCATCCGCATCCAGTGCTTCAACCAGTTTGCCCAGTGCAGCGGCTTGATCCTGCGCCAGCGCTTTGGTGGGAAACAGGTACAGTGCGGTTGCATTGGCGTCGTGCAGCGCAAACTGGAGCGCAGGCAGATGGTAAGCCAGCGACTTGCCCGACGCCGTCCCGGCGACAAGCACCACGTGCTGCCCGTTCAGCACCGCTTCAATGGCCTGCACCTGATGCGTGTACAGCGGGGTGACGCCCAGCCGCCGCAGCATTTCCACCAACCGCCGGTCGAGCGCAGCAGGGAACTCGGCGTAGCGAGCAGGGCGTGCTGGGAGGCGTTCCCAAGCCGTCACGTGGCGCATAAAGTGCGGATCAAGGCGCAGCTGTTCAAGCAATGTGCCCAGTTCCATAGCACACAGTTTAGCGGTAGAACGGATGTTTGCAAAGACAGTCGTGCCTTGACCCGCTATAATCGCCTCTATGCAACCCACGGCTCACATCGCGCTCAACGCGCATCTGCTCTCCGGTGAGGCATCCTACCGCAGCGCCGGCATTCACGGCTATCTGTACAATACGCTCGCTCACTTGCCGGATGTCGCGCCGGAGTTTGCCTATACGGTGTTCATTGGGGCAGGGCAGCTGCCGGAGCGCTCGGAGTGGTGCATCCGTCGCTCTCGTCTGCCGACTCACAACCCGCTAGTGCGCATTGTGTGGGAGCAAGCGATTGCTCCCTTCGTGCTGGCGAGAGTGCGCCCCGATCTCCTGCACGGTATGGCTTTTGCGTTGCCTCTCTTATGGCAGGGGCTATCTGTCGTGACGGTCTTTGACCTGAGTTTTATACGCTATCCGCAACGCCTCAGCGTGGGGCGCCGTTTGTACCTGCGCACCATGACGCGGGCTTCGGTGCGGCGGGCGCGGCGGGTGATCACCATCTCGGAGAGCAGCAAGGCAGAGATCGCTACCCTGTTAGGCATCCCTGCCGATAAAATTGACGTGGCCCTGCCGGGTGTCAGTACGGACTTTCGCCCGCTTCCTGCGGAGGAGGTTTCAGCGTTCCGAGAGCGCGAGGGCCTTCCTGCCCGTTTGATCCTTTACGTTGGGACACTTGAGCCGCGCAAGAATCTGGAGACGTTGGTGCAGGCATATGCCCGCTTGCCGCAGCGCGGCGCGGTGAAGCTGGCACTGGTCGGGGCGCAGGGCTGGGGGATAAAGAGCCTCTTTGCGTTGATTGAGCGGCTCAACGTGGCGCAAGATATAGTATTGCCCGGCTATGTGCCTCGTGAGAGCCTGCCCCTATGGTACAATGTAGCAGAAATATTCGCCTACCCTTCCATCTATGAGGGTTTTGGCATGCCGCCAGTTGAGGCCATGGCCTGTGGCACACCTGTTGTGACATCCAACACGACCTCATTGCCTGAAGCAGTTGGCTCCGACGGGATACTGCTACCCCCTACCGATGTAGAGGCCTGGGCTGAAGCTCTGGCCCGCCTTCTGACCGATCATGCGGCCCGCGCTGAGCTGGCGCAGCGCGGCCAAGAGCGTGCTCGCCGCTTCCGTTGGGAATTGACCGCCCGCCAGACGGCTGAAGCTTACCGTCGGGCGCTGGGTATCAGCAGGTAGGAAGCACATGGATCGTCGGAAGAGGACCGAAGGTATCATTATTCCTCTGCTTGACGTTGTCTTGATCAACGTCGCCTTTCTCCTTTCCTACGTGATCCGCTACCAGTTCGGCGTGCCCTACCCTGTTGAAGAGGAATACTACGCGCCGTTTATGCCCTACATCCCCTTTGCGCTGCTGCTCACGGCGCTCTGTTTGATCATGTTTCGCATCAGCGGGTTGTATGAGACGCGCCGCCGCAAGCGCCTCTTTGATGAGGTTTACACCATCACCAGCGGCACGGCCACCAGCATTGTTATCGTCATGGCGATCACGTTCTTCATTCAGCCTCTCGTGTACTCACGCGGGATGCTGGTGCTGGCCGGCATCCTCACAGTGATCTTCCTCAGCGTTGTGCGCTTCATCAAGACCATTGTCTTGGCCGACCGCTATCGGCGCGGCATCGGCGTTGAGCGTGTGCTGATCGTGGGGGCCGGGGAGATTGGTCGCGCCGTGATCCGCACTATCCTTGCCAGCCCCATGCTGGGTTACCGTATTACCGGCTATGTGGACGATGACCCGGAAAAGGGCGATGGGCTGGGGCGCATCAAGAGCCTTGGAGGGCTGGACAACCTGTCACAAGTACTGGCTAACGGCGAAGTGGACGAGGTGATCGTCACCCTCCCCTGGATGTATCACCGCAAGATCATCCAGATCGTTGAGGAGTGCGAGCGTGCCAATGTCCGTGTGCGCATCGTGCCCGATGTCTATCAGCAGCGTATGCGCACGGTGGACCTGGACAGCCTGAACGGCATCCCCTTGATCGGCCCCGGACCGGAGCGTCTTAGCTCCAGTGCCTTGCTGATCAAGCGCGCTATTGACCTAGTCTTAAGCGTGCTGGCCCTGCCCTTCTTCGCTTTGGTCTTTCTCATCGCCGGAGCGTTGATCAAACTGGACTCGCCGGGCCCGATCATCTTCAAACAGCGACGTGTGGGCAAGGATGGCAAAGAGTTTGAGGTGTGGAAGTTCCGTACCATGGTTGTGGGGGCCGATGAGATCAAGGATGCGGTGGCACATCTCAACCTTTTTGAGAACAACGTCTTGCTTAAGGTGCCGGACGATCCGCGCATGACGCGCGTGGGGCGTATTCTGCGCCGCACCAGCCTTGATGAGCTCCCCCAGATCATCAACGTGCTGCGCGGGGAGATGAGCTGGGTAGGGCCACGTCCCAACACCCCCGATGAGGTTGCCCGCTATGAGCCTTGGCAGCGCAAACGCCTTAGCGTCCTGCCGGGTATCACCGGCTTGTGGCAGGTGAGTGGGCGCAGCGATGTGCCCTTTGATGAGATGTGCCTATTGGACATCTTCTACATCGAAAACTGGTCGCTCGATCTTGATATCCGCATCCTGCTGCAGACAATCCCTCATGTGATCTTCGGACGTGGAGCCTACTGACCTATGCCTTCTCTTCCCTTGTTCTCTCTATCTGATCCGCGCCCGGACTTGGCGCTCAGCCTGCACGAGCAGGCCGATCTCACGCGCTTCCTACAGGCGTTGGTGCAGACCCCTAGCTACCCTACACAGGAAGGGGATGTAGCCGCCTTGGTGCAGGCGGAGCTCCGCCGCGTGGGCATCCGCGATGTGTGGGTGGACCGCGTCGGGAATGTTCTCGCACGCCTGGGCAGCGGCAGCGGCCCGGTGTTGCTCTATGATGCTCATATGGATACCGTTTATCCGGCGGAAGGCGATTGGCCATATCCCCCACACGCGGCGGTGGTTGAGGATGGCGTGCTGTATGGCCTAGGCGCTTGCGATATGAAAGGCTCGCTTGCGGCTATGGTGTATGCTGCTCGCCGCCTGATAGAGGCGCACGTAGACTTCGGTGGTACGTTGCTCTTGGCCTTTGTAGTGCAGGAAGAACCCTGTGAAGGCTACGCCCTTCGCGCACTGATCGAGGAGAGCGGTATCCACCCTGATTGGGTCGTTTTGGGCGAGCCGAGCGAGATGCAGATCAAGCGCGGCCATCGTGGCAGGGTGCTGTTCAAAGTGACGGTGCGCGGGAAGAGCAGTCATGGGGCTAGCCCGGAGTTGGGGGAGAATGCCATCGCAGGGGCGGCGCGGCTGGTCTTTGGTCTTGACCTGCTGGCTGCCGATCTGCCCGATGATCCTTTTCTCGGCCCCGGCACGGTAGCCGTGACGCATATCGAGAGCCGTGCCCCCAGCCTGAACGCTATCCCCGATGTATGTACGCTGTACATAGATCGCCGCCTGACGTTAGGCGAGACGCCCACCCGTGCTCAGGCGCAGATTGAAAGCGTCATCGAACGCGAAGGCCTCCGCGCTGAAGTGGAGATCGCCGAGTACCGTGCCTGTTCCTACACGGGCTACGAGTTCAGAACGCGAGAGGCATTCAGCGCTTGGGCATTGGAAGAAGATCACACCCTCATCCAGACCCTTTCGACGGCGGTGCGGGTAGTGCGCGGGCAATCCCCTGCCGTCGGGCGCTGGTCGTTTTCCACAGACGGTGTTTACAGCATGGGCGAGGCGCACATCCCAACGGTGGGCTTCGGCCCGGGTAATCCGGAGTATGCCCACACCATCCATGAGTCGGTGCTCCTGAACGATGTCTTTGAGGCCGCGCACATCTACGCTCTGCTGGCAGCGATGCTGCTCAGCAAACGGTAGAAAGGCGAGCCGGTGTTGTTGCAACGTGATGCGCTATTTTGCATCCAAATGGAAGGACCGACTTTTAAACGCACAGAATGGAGAGTGAAGCCATGCCGCTGTTGGATGAACGAACACGGCGCGACGTTCAGACGCTGCTGGAAGATATAGCGGGGCCGACCCGCTTGATCGTGTTTACACAGGATTTTGAGTGCCAATTCTGCCGCGAAACACGCCAGATCGCCGAGGAGATCGCTGCCCTCTCTGACCACATCACGCTGGATGTGTACGACTTCGAGAAGGACAAGGATAAGGCTGAGGCCTACGGTGTAGATAAGATTCCGGCCATTGTGATCCTCGGCGAGGGCGACCGCGATTACGGGGTGCGCTATTACGGCATCCCTTCCGGCTATGAGTTCAGCTCCCTCCTGCACGACATTAAGGCAGTGGCTGCTGGGCCGCAGGCGTCGCCCCTCAGTGAGGAGACGCGAACCTATCTGAGCAGCTTACAGAAGGACGTTCACCTTCAGGTGTTTGTCACACCCACTTGCCCGTACTGCCCGCGAGCAGTTGTGCTTGCCCATGCGATGGCCATTGCCAGCGACCGCGTCCGTGCTGACATGGTGGAAGCCACCGAGTTCCCCCATCTGGCGATGAAGTACAATGTGATGGGCGTCCCCCTGACCGTGATCAACGATCGCGAGTTCGTAGAGGGCGCCGTGCCCGAGCCGATGCTGCTTGAAGCGCTGAGATCGGCGCTCGGCGATCGTCAATAAGCCACTGAGGATGATGCAGAAGACGGCCTTTCACCCTGCAGTGGAAGGCCGCCTTCTGCTGTACCTTAGCTTACCAGCGGAATGGCGACTCCGATAGAAAAGGCGATCAGCATCTGCCCAGTGCTGTAGATCAACCACACTATATCGCGGATGTAGGGAAAACCGCGCTTGCGGATGAGATACTGCGCAAGGATCAGGTCAGAGACGGCAAACAGGACAATCCCCACAAGCAGGAGTGCTAGCGATCCGCTCTCCATCCCTAGGAGAGCAATGACTGCCACAGTGATGAGCAGCAGCACGCCGTAGATCAGGCTGGCGATGTTCATCGTGCGGCTGCCGCTCGG